>JBJFHV010000251.1:0-2244 GCA_051894015.1 Acutalibacteraceae bacterium
TATTCGCTCGGTATCCTGATGTATAAGTTCACCAATAATAACCGCATTCCGTTTCTTCCGGAGTATCCGAACCCGATCTCCGTTGACGACCGCAAGCGTGCTTTTGAAAGAAGAATGAGCGGCGAACGGCTTGTCAAACCCGCCAAAGCGGATCTCGAGCTTTCGAAAATTATTTTCAAGGCGGCGGCTTTCCGAATCGAAGAACGGTATCATACGCCCGAACAGCTCGGAAAGGATCTGAATACCTATCTTTTCGGTTCCGCCGATCCGGACGCAACGCAGATCTTGCCGAAGGTAACCGAGACGAAGCCGTATAAAACGGCGAACGAGAACGATATTTACTTTGATAAATATGCGCCGGCAAAAACGACCTATACTGCCGAAGACAGGGCGAAGGACGAGTTCAACGACGCTTTTGACGATTCTGATGAGGACGAAAAGCCGACAGGCAAAAAATGGTATGCTCTGATTGCGGTGCTGGTATTGATCCTTGCCGTAGTTGCTTTCTTTGTCGTAAAAGGGCTCAATCCGAAGCAGGAGGAAACAACTGCCTCTACGGAAGAAACGAGCATTTCGACCGTTACCGAAGCAACGACCGAGCCGCCGACCACCGAAGCGCCGACAACGCAGGAGCCGACCACTGAGGAAACTACGACCGAAGCACCGACCACCGAAGAGACAACAACTGAGGTTACCACGACCGAAGCGCCGACCACTGAAGAAGTGACGACAACCGCGCCGACAACCACCGAACCTGCGACGGCTCCGGCTTCGGCCGATGTGGTTCTTACAAGCCCGTCGAGCCATAAGAACGGAGAAAAGACCGATGACGGTCTGGTTTATACCGAAATGAAAGCCGAAAGCGCGGAAATGACACTTTCACAAGAAGAAATCATTGTCGGTGCGACGATTTCGCTCAAGCCTTTCGGGACCAATCCGCAAAGAAAAGGAAAGGCCTATATCTGTCAGGTTGACGGGAACGGAACCGTACTTGTCAAAGAACAGGTTAATTTCGGAATCATCTATGACGATGAAGATGCAGGATCCGATCTTGCGTGTGATGTGGTGATTGATAACGAGATTTATTACGAGGACAATACCGATTTCTACATCGTGTTTGACGAAGGCGCCATCGTGACGGATACGGCGGTAAATCTTCCGTTCCAGGTCAAGCTGAAATAAAGGGCTGCCCCGGAAACGCTTTCAATTTTTTAAGCTTGCCGAAACTGAATATGAAAAGGCGGAAACCGGATTCTCTCTCTCGGTTTCCGCTTTTTGTGATGAAAATGTCTGACAGAAGTTGCGGCGGCAGGTCGGGATATGATATAATCAATCATAAAGAAAGGGAGTGACAGGCATGAAAAGCAGACGAAAAGGCGGCGATTTTCCGGCCGCGGCAGCGCTTTGCCTTTTTGTTTTTGCCGGACTGCTTCGTTTTGTCAATCCGCATAATACTTTTTTTGATACCGCTTTGTTTTACTTTTGCAGCTTTTTGTATTTCGGCCTGATTCTCTGTTGGATGTCCTTTGTTCAAAAGCGTTTTATCTCAAACCGTATGCGGACTCTTCTGATCTGTATGGCTTTCTTTCTGCTCTTTTATATTTTCCTCAGAACGATGCGGTATCGCTGTATTTCGCTGGACGCACCGAGGCTAAGCCGGTTTTTCTGGTATCTTTATTATCTTCCGCAGATATTCGCGCCGCTTATTTCGTTCGTTGCCGCTTCTTGCGTGGGCAGGGCAGAGGACGAAAAGCTTTCAAAACGGTGGTGGGCGGCTTTTTTTGCGGCGGATGTATTGTCCGTCGGAATTTTAACCAACGATTTTCATCAGCTGGCCTTTCGGTTCCGCCCGGATTTTTTGAATTGGAATACCGATTATTCGTACGGAATTCTGTTTTATTTGGTAACGGTATGGATCTATTTCTGGCTTCTTGCGAGTATTGTTATGCTTTACCATAAATGCAGAATTTCGAGTATCCGTCAGCGGGTATGGCTTCCGTTTATCTGGCTGCCGGTCGGAACACTTTTTGTCATCATGCTTGCTCTTGAGGAAGCTACGGGGATCCCGTGGCTCTTCCGGCTTCCCGAAACGCACTGCTTTATTCTGATTGCCATCTGGGAAAGCTGTATCAAAATCGGTCTGGTTCCGTCCAATATCGAATATAATGATTTCTTTTCTCATTCGAGCCTTGACGTTCAGATTGCCGATGCGGACGGGAAAGTGATTTATTGCTCCGAAAATGC
>JBJFHV010000252.1:0-10954 GCA_051894015.1 Acutalibacteraceae bacterium
ACGGCTCGGGCACTCAACTTTCAATTAAGTACCATGCACCCCGGGATTGGCGTCGCCATGCGACCGCCGCGCGGCCACTTGAAAAATAAAGCGGAATCGACTATACTGATCATACAGCAATAAACAAAGGAGACGACTGTTATGGCCAAAATTCAAAGTCAAAAAATGAAGCTTCTCTACCTTTTGCAAATTCTTCTCACCATGACCGACGACGAACACGGTCTGACACTTTCACAGCTTCTTTCGGAACTTGAGAAAAAAAATATCACGGCGGAAAGAAAAAGCATTTACGACGACTTCGAGGCACTTCGGCTTTTCGGAATCGACATTGAAAGCCGCAAGGAAAACCGTACCACCGTCTATTTCGTCGCCAACAGAACGTTTGAACTGCCGGAGCTCAAGCTTCTTGTCGATGCCGTGCAGTCGTCGAAGTTCATTACCCATAAAAAAAGCAACGAACTGATCAAAAAGCTTGAAACCTTTTGTTCAGTTCATCAGGCCTCTCAGCTTCAGCGTCAGGTCTTTGTCGCAAACCGCGTCAAAACGATGAACGAAAGCATCTATTACTGCGTTGACGATATCCATAACGCGATCAGTGAAAACCGTCAGATCACGTTTCAATATTTCGACTGGGGCACCGACAGAAAGAAGCACCTTCGCCACGACGGGAAAATCTATCGTGTCAGTCCGTGGGCGCTCAGTTGGGACGATGAGAACTATTATATGATTGCTTTTGATTCTGAAAACGATGAAATCCGTCACTATCGGGTTGATAAGATGATGAACGTCAACCTGACGAACGAAAAAAGAGACGGCGCAAAGCTGTTCAAAAATTTCGACATGGCGGTTTACGCCAAAAAGACCTTCGGAATGTTTGCCGGCGAAGAGCGGGACGTAACGCTCCGATGTAAGAACCATCTTGCCGGCGTGATGATCGACCGCTTCGGTCACAACATCACAATGACCAATGACGGCGACGAGTTTTTCATCGTAACAGTCAAAGCCGCCGTCAGTCCCCTGTTTTTGACGTGGCTGATGAACTTCGGAAATGAAGTTCAAATTCTCTCACCCGACGATGTGATTGAAAAATATGTGGAAATAGCAGAAGGATGTCTTGAAATATATCAAAACAGACAAAGCGATTAAGTATTAAGAATCGGGGCTGTCTTTTATTTTCCGCAGTTTTTCCGGTGTGCCTTGAGCTTTTTAAGAGCCCAATCGTAATGACTTGAGGTTACGCTGATAAAGTACGAGCCGAGCGTGCTTCCGCCGACCCACCTGTAAACACCCTTATTAAAAAGCTCATCCTCTGAAAAACTTTCGGCTGAACACAAAACCTCTTCATGAGATTTTTCAAGCAGTTTCTTTGCTTCGTCAAGAGTTGTACTCTGATGCTTTTTCCAGAACTCCACATTCATCTCACCATAGGTTTTCCAGTTATACGGCTCGGGAAGAAACGGGGCCGTTTGCCCGTCCATATTCGAATTTACCCATTTTATCAGAAGCTGATGCCACTCATAAAGGTGAACAAGAACGTCACGGAGATTGTTGTCCCGTTTCCAATGTGCTTCTTTCTTTTTCTCGTCACTTAAAAAATCAAGGAGAAATCACATTTACTTTGTGTTTTCTCCTTGTGTATTTTTTTATTCCGCGTTGTCCTCTGCCGCCTGCTCTCTGGCTTCTCTTAAAGCGATAACCTGTCTTGTGATATCGTCCATGAATGAGCCGTGAAGCTTGAACTTCGTCGTAAAGATGATCAGCGAGATAACAAACAGTACCGGCGGCACGATAACGAGCATCGCGGTAATGGCGTTCTTTGCGCCCTGCGGGTTGTTGCTGTGAAGATTTCCGTCATAGCCGGAAATGCCGAGAGAAGCGAACATGATGACCGTCTGAAGCGTGTACGCCATTTTCTGTAAAAAGCCCTTCATTGAGAATGTGATCGACTCTGCGCGGAAGCCGAGCTTGATTTCGCCGTAGTCAACGATATCGGCAAGGAAAACGGTCTGTGCGATAAACATGGAAGCGATTCCGATGGCGCCGACAATGTAGCAGATGTTCATCACCATCAGCTGACCGGTGAGCGCGCCGATTGCCATGCCGACATAACCGGCGGCAGCGATGCCGAGCGAGGCCTGATACGCCTTGCGCTTGGACATATACTTCGTAAGAATCGGAAGAAGCAGGAGACCGACAACCGAGCCGATGGCCGAGCTTGTGCTGAACATGGACTGCTTGTTCGGGTCGCCGACAACAACGTCAAAGTAATAAGTGGCAACGCCTGAGGTCAGGTACCAGCCGGCATTCGAAATCATGGCAAAGAGCATGAAAACAAGAAGCTGGTCGTTGGATTTGACGATCTGGAAGGTCTTTTTCAGCGAGAACTTCTCGGTCGACTGGGTCAGAATCTTTTCTTTTGTCGAGCCGACGCAGATGGATGAGAAGAAAATCAGGCAGGCGGCGCATACGATGGCGCAGATCAGATAGCTTCGTGCGTCATGAACCTTGATTGCTTCACCTGTCACTTCGTCAATTACCGTTTTCTGACTGACAGCGGTCATCAGAAGCGGAGCTCCGATCGTAACGATTCCCTGACCGAGACCGGAGAAGGTTCTTGCAACCGTTGCAAGAATATTTCTTTCCTCCGGATCGCTCGTGAACGACGGAACCATCGACCAATACGGGATATCCGCAAGAGTATTCGTCATGCCCCAAAGAACATAGGTTATGGCAACATAAATCATAATACCGACACCGCTCAGGTGGAACGGATTACTGAAAAGGAAGATCAAAACAAAGGCGTTCAAAAACGCACCTGTCAGGATCCACGGGCGGTATTTACCCATTTTTGTGTGGGTGTTGTCAACAATCGTACCCATCATCGGGTCATTGATACCGTCCCAGATTCTTGCAAGAGCGGTCAGTACAATCAGGAAAGAGGACTTCAATCCCAAAACATCGGTCAGATACTTGGCAAGGAACGAATAAAACATTCCGTAGCTCAGGTCAAGACCGATCGCTCCGACGCCGTAGCCGAGCTTTCCTTTAATAAATTTGAGTGCTTTCATTTCAAGTCTCCTTACTTTATAACTTCATAGCATGAAAAAGACAAAAGTCTTTTTTTATTGTACAAAAAAATTCGGGATTAGTCAATCATTATTTTCATCCGTTCCCTCTTTTCAGGCGAATTTACAAAAAGTGCTTGAAACTTATTCCGTTTATTGGCATAATAAATAAGATAGCATTTCACAAGGAGGTTACCCTTTTGAGAAAAGAGATCATAGAAGAGCTGACGGCACAAGACACCCGGGAACAAGCCGACCGGATCAAAATGCTCAAAGAAAACGGTGTGATTATTCCGATTGACAGCGGAATCTTCATCGGAAAAAACGTCACCGTCGGAAGCGGAACAGTCATTCTTCCCGGCTGTGTGCTGACCGGCGACACAAAAATCGGTCAGCACTGCCATATCGGGCCTGACACCTGGCTTTACAACACCGAGGTCGGAAACGAAACCTCACTGAATAACGTCCAGGCATACGAAAGCAAGATTCTTGACGGTGCCGATATCGGGCCATATGTTCATATCCGGCCGAACAGCGTTGTCGGCAATAAGGTTCACCTCGGCAACTTTGTCGAAGTCAAGAACTCAACCGTCGGCGACAGCACAAGCGTATCGCATCTTACTTATGTCGGCGACAGTGACGTCGGAAAGAACGTCAACTTCGGCTGCGGCTGTGTTACGGTCAATTTCACGGGTAAAGAAAAGTTTCGCACGAAAATCGGAGACCATGCCTTTATCGGCTGCAACACCAACCTTGTTGCGCCTGTCACGGTCGGTGATTACGGGTATACGGCCGCCGGTTCAACCATTACGAACGATGTGCCCGAAAATGCGCTTGCCATTGCCAGAGCAAGACAAGTCAACAAAGAGGATTGGGTAACAATCAACAAGCCGTACAGAGACCAGAAATAAAAAGCAGGAGCAAAAAATGTTTTTCAAAAAAGACTCGTTATCATCATCCACCTATGAATACATGATCGTCGGGCTCGGAAACCCGGGGAAAAAATATGAATTCACCCGCCACAACACGGGATTTTTATGCGTAGACCTTTACGCCGAAGAGCACGGCTTTAAAATCGACCGGCTGAAATTCAAATCACTGATCGGCGAAACGAAAATAGGCGGCAAACGCTGCCTGTTCCTCAAACCGCAGACCTTTATGAATCTCAGCGGTGAAGCAGTCCGGGACGCGGCGACGTTTTATAAGATTCCGCCGGAAAGAATTATTGTCATTTTCGACGACATCAGCCTTGACGTGGGCAAAATGAGAATCCGACGCAAAGGCTCGGACGGCGGCCACAACGGAATTAAAAATATTATCTATCATCTTTCAAGCGACCTTTTCCCGCGAATCAAAATCGGAATCGGTGCAAAACCGCATCCGGATTACGATCTTGCCGACTGGGTACTGACACCGTTCTCCAAAGACGACCTGAAAACTCTCCGGGAAGTCTGTGAAAATGCCGGTGATGCACTTGAGCTGATGGTGGACGGAAAAATTGAAGAAGCAATGAGCCGGTTCAGCCGCTGAAGCTTCGCATCAGCGGCCGGGGCATAGCCGTTTTCTCCGAAAACGGCTATGCCATGGGCGGCACTCCCCCGAGATCTGCATCCGCAGACCTCGCTTCGCCGCCGGCGGCGGCGAAGAACCCGAACAACCGTTCGGGTTGGGGAGTGCCGCCCGATGCCTGCTGACCTCCGGTACAAATTTTAGCGCCCGTTTGCGAAGCAAACGGGCGCTCTGTTATGCACTATTTTTCACTGTAGCACGAATAGTTTTTATAAAAGTCGGTCTCTTTCTGTACCTTTGAGCCAAGCACATAGGTATAACTGAAAAACTTGGCCATATCCTCAGGCGGAATCTGCATTCCGTCGTTCATCCACTCGAGCGTTACCGAAATCATCGCCGAAAGCGCAAAGCTTGTCAGATAATACCTCGGATCGGTTTTCGGGAATGCGTTCACGGAATCGGGAACCACATTTCTGATATCCGCTTTTATTTTGTCGGCAAGCTGATTTTTGCAGTCATTTCTTGTCACAAAACAGCAAAGAGCATAATTTTCTTTACAAAAAGTCAGAAACGCAGCACAGTACTTTTCAAAGTCCTCCGGCTCGTTAAAGCTGCTGACACAGTTGACCACCGTTTCCGTCATCACCTGATAAATCTCCGTCTGAATTTTATCCATCATATCATATACATCGTTATAATACAGATAGAAAGTCGAACGGTTCACATCGGCAAGCTTTGTCAGTTCAGTTACGGTAATCTGATTGATGTTCTTTTCGCAAAGCAAAGCAAAAAGACTGTCTCTAAGTGATTTTTTTGTTTTTCGGACTCGCCTGTCCTCTTTC
Source organism: Acutalibacteraceae bacterium (assembly GCA_051894015.1). GTDB lineage: Bacteria > Bacillota > Clostridia > Oscillospirales > Acutalibacteraceae > UBA6857. The sequence continues at coordinate 5,417 of JBJFHV010000252.1, forward strand.
GCATCAGGGTTAATCCATTTATCGTCCATATAAGTTTTGCCGGAAAACGGCTCCTCCTTTTCATCTTTTCAACTTTAATCAACATTTTTTCACGTATGTGTTGATTTATCAATAATATCTGTTCTATTTAATTATTGAAAAACTTTTTTTATACGCTATAATTGATATGACGGTTTAACTTCATCTGTACCTAATTAAACACTTGTGGAAAAATCAACAAGAGTATTATAATATATTTTTTATAAAAAATCAACTTATTTTATCAGGAGAATTTCATGCAGTCCCAGAATCTATTTACTCTTCATTTCAAAAAGCGTGAAACCGCATTGAAGTGGCTTGTCGGTTCGTTCGCTTACTGTGCTCTTTTCATGTTTCTTGCCGATCCTGCCGAGAAAACAATCAGTCTTATCGGACGGGAGCATCTGACACTGTTTTGTGTTTATTGCTTCCTCTACGGTGCGGCAATGATCATTAATTTTCAATATTTATTTGCCCGGTTCCGGGTAAAAAATAAGTTTCTCTACTCTCTTATGATGGCTTCAAACCTTTGCATGGGGCTTGTCGCAACAACGCTGATGCCGCCGTTAAGCGCCAACGGAGAGATCTCCGTTTTTGCAACAATTGTTCACTGGATCACCGGTTTCGGCAATATTGTCGTTAACGCAACAGTTGCTTTGGTTTTAAACAGGATCATTTACAAAGCATATAACAACAAAAAAGCCAAAATCGTCTTTGCCGTCGGAACTGCTGTGTGTATTGCCGACCTTCTCGTATTTCTTCTGATGACGCTGATTTCAGGCGATCCGCAAAAAGCCAAAAACGGATTTTTCGAAATCATTCCGATCCTTGTAATTTATTTTGTGCTTTATTTTATCAATCACACCGATACGGTTGTGAAAAGAACAGAACGTGATGCGGCCGAAAACGATCTGAGCGTCAAAGACAACCGGATTTTCACATCGGTATGCTTTGCTTTTCTGATAGCTGCTGTTATCCTGTTTAACAACTACGCTTTCATCAGAAACCCGATACGCTACACCATCAGCATGACGGGAATTGATTATCCGAAAGGCTTCAATCTGGTCTGTTTTCTTCTCGCCTTTTCTTTTGCCCTGAACTTTATTCAGTTGTTTCATAAGTACGGCTACAAAAATCCGTTCGTTTATGCCGTTTCAATGATCGGCTCGTTTTCCATTCTGCTTTGTGCAGCCGTTCCGACAACGATGAGCAAGAATATTGACGTTGTTCATGCGACAAGCGCGCTTGTTTTCTTTTTCTTTTCCATGGCGGCGCTTATGATGTTTATGCTTAGCAGAATCAAAACCAGCCGGAAACATCGCAAGTTCTTTTTCGGCATGGCGGCAATATTTGTTGCTGCGATTATTACACTCGTCATTATGTTTATCATTCTTGATCAAAAATACGGCCGAACGGGACTTACCGAGATCATTCCGCTCGAATATATTTTCGCTTACTTTTATCTTGAAAACTTTACGGATTTCTTCGAAAGAACAGACGAAAAATCAAGTAAAAAAAGAGAAGCGAAAGCAAAAATCTGACATCCTATTTCCTCCCTCCCTAATACGCAAAAGCACCGCTGTTTTGGCAGCGGTGCTTTTGCGTATGTTTTTCTGTTTTCTCAATGACTGCCGCAGCCGTGCGGACCGCAGGTATGGACGCCCTGCCCATGCTCGCGGTCGTGATGATCACAGTGAGGGTTCGGATTGAAAACAAGCGTTCCGGCAAGGTACGCTTTGACCGCTTCGTCCGCACTGCCCGAAACACCGGCAAAAAGCCTGATTCCCGCTTCTTCGAGCGCCGCCTTTGCTCCGCCTCCGATTCCGCCGCAAAGCAGAACATCAATGCCGTTGAGTGAAAGGAACGAAGCCAATGCACCGTGGCCGCTTCCCATGGTCGAAACGATCTTTTCGGCGATAACCGCACCTTCCTGAACCTCATAGAATTTAAACTGTTTCGTGTGTCCGAAGTGAGCGAACACACTGCCGTTTTCGTATGTAACTGCAATTTTCATAAGTGGTACTCCTTTTCTGTCGGCGGAACAATCCGCCTTTTCCTTGTCTTTCGGTCTGAAACCGCACGGATCCTTACAGCAGGAGGACGAACCGCCGCAAATCCGATACTTTCCGCCGGAAATCAATAGCTTTTTTCCGTCCACGATTGCGTCGGCGATTTTAGCCCTTGCGCTTTCGTAAATTTCGGTGACGGTAGTTCTCGAAATTTCCATCTGCCTTGCACACTGCTCATGGGTCATTTTTTCCTTATCGACAAGCCGTATCACTTCGAACTCATCAACGGAAAGCGTGACCGAACCGTCAGACTCCCTGTCGGGCGAAAAACAACAGCAAGACGGCTCACGGCAGACCCGTCGGCATCGCTGCGGTCGGGGCATAAAATCACTCCTTCCCGGATTTGTTTCCGTTATATGTCGATTATACCACCGTTTTCTTGTTTGTCAACCGTTTGGGTCTGATTGAGAAGAAGAAAAATGGTCTGCATACGGGGAATTTGCTTGATTTTTGCCGTAAAACATGGTAAATTGTTTTTTATAAAAATCTGTCTGCAAATCCGTCTTTCGGGAAAAAGTCTTTCGCTGAAAGTCTGTTTCCTGTTTATGAAGGCGGCATAGCAATGCCTTCGGCCGGACTTCAGAGGAGAAAACACTGAGATAATATTTTACACAACTCAGGAGGAATGAAAATGCGAAAGAATCTGAAACGAACATTGGTACTGCTTCTTGCGGTGATTATTATGCTGTGCTCTCTTCCGGTCAGCGGAAGCGCGGGGACAGAGGAGGAAAGTCCGACGGAACAGTATTATGTCAATCTGCAAGTATATGTAACAGACGATTGGAGCAATGGAGCCGGACGGTGCTATTTCAAGGTTTATTACAATAATGAAGACAACGTTGAAGAGTACAAACAATTTGATATCAGCGAGGGCTATTGGGAAAAATATAATGTTCTTTGCGACGATGTCATTGCCGGCTATGTTGACGGATATCCGACAAGAGTTGATATTTATTGTAATGTTTCATGGATGAGAAGTCTTGCATTTGAAAACGGCAAGCTGTATGTCGGAACCGGTCCCGACGACTGCAACACCCTGATTGCCAATAACATCAGTTTTTCCGTTAAATCAAATACATTTGCTGGTACCGAAAAAACCGAGACGCTTTACTCGGTCTGCGGCGAAATCATTCCGGACGGCTATCTTTTTGACACCGACCGATACCACTTTGAGAACCTGAACGAAACGATTGACAGCTCCTATTATAAAGAAGCCTTCGGACTGCTGAAAGGGACCGCACTGTCTGAGCGACTTGAAAACGGCTCGGCGCACAGCAATGCTTTCGGTATGGCACATTCGACGGCGGCGATTTTGCAAAACAGTCCGGATGTCAGCACTTATTCAGCCGAAAATCTGTTTGACGTCAACACGGATTCCGCCAACAATTTGTTATCTATGTCGGCGAGCGATTATATTAAGTATGCAAATATTTATCAGTTTTCCGATACGGTCTCTCAGATGCGCCAAAACAACACCGGTGCGGCCAATGTGCTCAATGCCGTCAGAAGATATGTCAGCAATGTCGGCGACCCTGTCTTAATCGATATGTGGGCGCCTTTCGGCGGACATACCGTTTATGCTGTCGGCGTTGACGGAACCGATATTTTAGTAAACGATTCCGACAAGCCGGACAGCCTGACAAGAATCAAGACCGTTGGCAACAACTGGGAATATACCGCCGCCGGACGGCATTGGAGCAGTGCTGACGGCGCGACGATCAACTATACAACCGTCACAACAACCTTGGGCGACCGCTTACAGGAAGGGTTCAGCTATAATTCTTTTTCCTTTAATAAACTCCTCGTTTGCGGCAGCCCGACTTTGACTTACAGCCAACAAGATGATCTGTTGCTGATACTCGAAACAAAACCCGCAGCGGAAAAGGGAAACGAACCGACCGACAACCTGTTCTGGCTCAACGACGGAAATACAATCACCGCTCAGAACGAGGGAAAGGAAAATGCAGATGTAACATTAGCGGGGAACGATCTTCGGATTTCGGCGACGATCCCCGAAGCGTCAACAGCGCAAATTGAAGTTGATGAAAACGGAAACAATGAAATTACGGTCGGCACAAAAGAAAAAGAAACAGTCGAAATCACTTTTACGACCATTATCGGCATCAACAGAGGCTTAATTGATTTGAAAATCTCCGCCGTTTCCTCCTGCGACACCGTCACCGCCGCCCAAAACGAAAGCGGACTAATCGTCACCGGCATTTCCGACGGAACCGTTACACTCTTCAAAGACGGTAAAGTACTGAACACACAGTCGGTTATTGATTCGATCAGTGATGTTACCGTCTCCTACGACAAAACCGGCAAAACCGACTTTTTGAAGCCGGATTACGAACAGCGCCATGTTCACAGCTACACCGCTGACGTAACAGCACCAACCTGCACGGAAAACGGAAAGACCGTCTACACCTGCAAATGCGGCGACACCTATACTGAAACGATTCCCGCAACAGGTCACACTGAGATCATCGACCCGGCGGTGGCTCCCACCTGTACCGAAGCCGGACTGACCGAAGGGAAGCACTGCTCGGTCTGCGGCAAAGTTCTCGTGAAGCAGGAGGTTATCCCCGCCGGTCACACCGACCAAAATGCCGACGGTAAGTGCGATAACTGCGGCGAAGCTTTTGAAACGGTAAAAAACTGCACTCACCTGTGCCATAAAACGGGCTTGATCGGCTTTATCTGGAAAATTGTCAATTTCTTCAACAAGCTTTTCCGTATCAACAAAACCTGCTCATGCGGCATAACGCACTATTGATACTGATAAACCGGACATAAAACGACGCCGTCAGGACGAAAGATCAGTCCTGACGGCGGTTTTATTCGTCTTTTTTATTTTGCCTTTGACTCACAGTAGATACAGCGGTAAATTCTGTTCTCCCTGTCGGTCAGCTTGAAAACGTGCGGAAGCTCCTGTTCAATGGAAGTAATACATCTCGGGTTTTTGCATTTGATGACGTTTTTGACCATCTTTGGCGGCTCCAGCTCAACAATCTTTTGGTTGACGCCGTTTTTGATGATATTCACCGTAACGCCCGGGTCAATGTAGCCGATGATGTCAAAATCAAGGTCCACGTCACCGTCAATTTTGATGATGTCCTTTTTGCCCATCTTCCTACTGCTTGCGTTCTTAATGATCGCAACCGAGCATGAAAGCTCGGACAGCTTCAGGATCTTATAAAGCTCCATGCCCTTGCCGGCGTGGATATGGTCGAGAACAATTCCGTTTGAAATAGGATTCACCTGCATATCAGTCTACCTCCAGAAGCTTTAAAATGAGTGCCATTCTGACAAATTTGCCGTTTAATACCTGCTTGAAATAGCACGCTCTCGGGTCGTCGTCCACCGCAACCGAAATTTCGTTGACTCTCGGAAGCGGATGCAAAATCCGCATATCAGGCTTGGCGTTCGTCAGCTTTTCGGGCGTGAGAAT
>JBJFHV010000253.1:0-10907 GCA_051894015.1 Acutalibacteraceae bacterium
TCTTCCTTAACGTGATAGAACGGGGTCATATCGTTTACATGGTGGCTTCCGTAGAAGTAGTCGAAGCCCTGGTTGGTCGGGAGATATTCGCCGTAATCACCCAAGTGCCACTTGCCGAAAGCACCGGTGTTGTAGCCGGCGGCCTTGAAGGTTTCGGCGATCGTGATTTCGTCGCCGAGCATACCGTCGGCGTTGCCGCCCATTTCAATCGAGTTGAAAATTCTTGTTGCGGCAAACGGAGAGAACGTGTCAATCGTCGGATAGCAGACGTTGTCTGCATAGCCTCTGTACGGATAACGGCCGGTCATAGCGGCGAAACGTGACGGAGAGCAGACGGAATAAGAAGAGTAGAAGTTTTCGAAATTGAGTCCGTTTTCACCGATTGAGTCGATGTTCGGCGTCTGAATCAAAGAGCCGTTCAGCGAAACGTCGCCGTAACCGAGGTCGTCCATGAGAATGAACAGTACGTTCGGGCTTTTGGAGTCGGCGTTCTTGTCAACACCGTTGAGATAGTCGTCCTGTCCCTCCCAGAGTCTCTGGGCGTTCGGCTTGGTTCTCATGTTGGCGGTAAGCACATAGAAAATGCTCGTACCGATCAGAAGTACGCTCATGACAAAAGACATTGCTTTTTGCAAAGCAAGCTTTTTGACGTTTTTCTTCTTTGCGATGAAGAAGATTGCCCAAAGGCAGATTGCACACGGCAAAACAAGAAGAAGATTGCCCAACAGTCTGGTTCCGAAGTTTCCCTCTCCCGTAAGAAGCGGATGCTCTGCGCTCTTGAAGCCGGCAAGACCTGAACTGAAAGCGCCGAAGCCTGCGTCAGCACCCCAGATAATGTGGAAAAGAACATTTCCGAAGCTTGCGGCGGCATATCCGATTACCATTGTCAGATAGACCTTGCTCTTAATCAGGATTGAAAGCAGGATCACAAGCGACATCACACAGCAAAAAGCCATGGATATAACGCTTACCAGATTAAGATGAAAGATCCATTGTGCGAGCATGATCAGGATTCCGACAATCATCAGAAGCATCGGAAACACCTTGAGCCCTTTGTCGAGTTCGAGTTTTCGTTTCATTATTTGTCCTCCCGGAATTTTTAGTGTCTCGGCAGCAGCTTAACGGCTTCTGCCTGAAATTTATATCCTGCGCAAAACTTCCCTTTGCGCCGGTTACCTGAATTTAGTAAGCTCTATGCTGTCGGTAAGCTTCAACCCATAGGAAAGAAGCGTATCAATTGCCTGATCCCGTAAATCCTTGTCGAAATAAGCTTCCGGCTTATGCGCGTCAATCCCGATGACGGCCGTCGCACCCATTTCACCGGCAATACGCCAGAAATCAGGATAGGGATATCCCTGCCGTCCGTCCTCGATTCCGTGCGCGAAGCCTAAAAGATTATACTCGATCGGAACAGAACATTCAATAGATTTTGCGATGATTTCTCTTGACGCTCTTTCGCAGTCCGCATCAAACGACGGGTACATTCTCATAAACAGATCGGGGTGCGCGACATAGGAAAACAGTCCGCTTCCGATTGCTTCGACAACGTCGTTTTTGTAATTATCAAGTGCTTCGGGCTCTGTAATCATTCCGTTATAGACGCCCGTCTGCTCGTCCGGAGAATAATGATGTCCGAGGATAATATAATCAAAGCCGTATTCGTGAAGAATGTTTTTCAGCCACGGCATATACTTTTTAAAATATTCACATTCCAGTCCGAGCCTGATTGTTATCTGGTCTTTATATTTCTCCCGCAGCTGCTTTACTGAGCGGACATACTCGGGAAGCTGCTCCGGCGTCATTCTCATATATGACACATAACCGTTTTCGAACGGCCATGGGCTGTGGTCGGAAAAACCGATTTCCTCAAACCCGGCTTCAATTGCCGCTTTGACAAACGCCTCATCTTCGCCCTTTGCATGAAAACAGCGCTCGGTATGGGTATGATAATTATAAAGCTTCATCAAAAAGCCTCCGTCAGTTCATTAACACTGTGAGTTATTATACCATTATTTTTTCAAAAAATAAAGCCTGAAAAAAATATTTGTAAATTTCTCCGTTTTATGGTATGATAACTTGACAAAGTCCGAAACTATCGAAATCAGTCTGTCTTTTTTCGATAGCGGCATTTGCACACATCATCGAAAGGATAAAAGCGTGAAGTCACGCAGGGAAGAAAAAATGAAAGTAGTTTTATTGAACAGCACTTATGAAATATCCAAGGCGGTTTCGTCCATAATAATTGAGCAAATCAAACAAAAGCCCGACAGCGTACTCGGCTTTGCGACCGGTTCATCTCCCGTCGAGACATACAAAAGAATCATCGAAGCGTATGAAAACGGCGAAGTCAGCCTGAAGAACATCACAACCTTTAACCTTGACGAGTACTGCGGACTCGAGCATGAAAATGAAAACAGCTATTACTACTTCATGAAAGACAATCTCTTCGGAAAAACCGACGTGGACTATAACAAGGTTCATTTTCTTTCCGGAACGACCGGCGACATCGACAAAGAGTGTCAGGCCTACCGTGACGACATTGAAAAAGCCGGCGGTATTGACATTCAGCTTTTGGGCGTCGGCACGAACGGTCACATCGGCTTCAACGAACCGAGCGAAAAATTCACCGACGGACCGTTCAGGGTCAAGCTTGCCGAAAGTACCATCAAGGCAAACAGCCGTTTCTTCGAGGACGGAAAGGTTCCCGAATACGCCCTGACCATGGGAATCGGCGACATCATGAAGGCAAAAAAGATTTTGCTGATCGCGACCGGTTCTTCAAAGGTTCATGCGGTCAAGCAAATGATCGAAGGAGAAGTCACGCCGCACTGTCCGGCTTCGATTTTGCAAAACCACCCGGACACAACAATTTTCATCGACAGCGAGAGCGCCGCGCTTCTCGAAGACAAAAACTTTTAAGGAGCCTTCGAATCAATCGCGGCGTACACTTTGATGCACCGCTTCCTTAAAGCTTTGGAAAATCAAATAACTATTTTCGAAAGGCCTGCGGCTTTTGCCGATGCGTTTTTCGATTACAAGGTGATTGAATGAAAGACGGAAAACTGACTGAAATCAAAAATAAACCTGAAATACTTTCCATAGTAATCAACGGCGACAACGACTGCATAACCTTAAAATGGTGTCCGGCGGTCGGTGCAGATAAATATTTTATCAAACGCAAGTCTGCCGAAGACAGAACATTCAAAACGGTCGGCGTCACCAAGTCGGACGTAACCAAGTTTACCGACAAAACCGTTTCCGGCGAAGGCGAATACAGCTACCGTATCGTTGCCAAAAAGAAAATCAAAGGTGCCGATCCGATTATCAAGAAAAGTAAGACGGAGAGCGTTACAATCGTTCGCCTTCCCGTGATAAACTTCGAAAAGGTTTTGCCTGACAGTGATACAGCCGCTGTCAGTCTTTCGTGGAAAAAAGCCGAAAACGTTGACGGATATGTTATCTACCGCCGTTACAGCTTTATGAACAAGCCGATCAACCTTGCCCGTGCAGACAGCGACACAACCGGCTTCGTTGACAGTAGCACGGTTAAGGGTCAGCTGTATTATTACAGTATCCGTTCGTTTGTCAACGGAAAAAACGGAAAAAGCTTCGGCTCACGGGGAAAAGAATCACCTGTTATCGTCCTTGACAAACCGTTTTTGCTGGAAGCCAAGAGGCTTCACAGAAAAAAAGTCCGGTTTTCTTTCAGACTTTCCGCCGGAGCCGACGGATACGCGGTTTTCCGAAGCGAAAAAGAGTACGGAGCATACATCGAAACGGCCAGAACCGAAGGTCAGTTTGTTTTCGAATGCACAGACTGTGCAGAAAAGAAAGCCAAGGGCGCTTTTTACCGATTCGCCTGCTATAAAAATGTTGAAGGCAAAGAAGTATACGGAAAAAAGACCGAGCCGATATTTATAAAATATAAATTATAAGAATTTTCCGAATTTTATTGACTTGACGGGATTCTGAGGTTATAATGTATATGACTAAATTTCAGATTAGGAGGAATAGTATGAATAAAACACTCAAGAAGTTCACCGCGTTGATTCTCAGCCTTATTCTTGCTGTATCTGTTTTCGCCGTCGGCTTTACTGCTTTTGCAGAAGATGGCATCGCTGCAGATACAACTGTAGCGGCAGCGGAACAGGAAACCGAAAAGCACGAGGATCATACAACATTTTTCCAGCTGTTTATTAATTTCTTCAAGGAGATCGGCTCTTTCATCAAGTACATTTTCTATGATATGTGGCTCGGCAGACCCGCTCCTCCGGCTCCGACGATTCCCGACAGAGGATAACAAAACAAAGTACAATGAAAGCACGGACTTTTCGGTTCGTGCTTTTTTGTGTCGTTCGTATTAAGTTGTAATGAAAACCGGCAGGTCGAAACAGCGTTTTGCAGATATTCCGGACATTCCAAACCGTTTCTCTCCGCTTTATCTTCACTGCTTTTTATACATGATATCACCGTTTCGATCATACCACAATAAAGACAGGTTGGCAAGAGAGAAGCCGAAAAAGAATACCGCCTGCACTGTCAGACATGACAAGTCCGTTTTGCGGGCAGAAGGCTTTCCATTATGCAAAGATAAAGCGCAATTATTCATTATTCATCAGCGCAGAAGAAACTTCACTATTCATTATTCATTACAAAAATCCGTTCTGCCAATGAATAATGAATAGTGAATAATGAAGAATGAATAGTACAAAGAAAAATCCGCCCTCTTACGAGAACGGATTTTTCTTTGGCACGCCGGAAGGGATTCGAACCCCCGACCTTTTGGTTCGTAGCCAAACACTCTATCCAGCTGAGCTACCGGCGCATTTGTTTTGATTGCCAAAGTATATTATCACAATCCGACCGGCTTGTCAAGCGTTTTTTCAGCTTTTTAGAAAATGCCGATCAAAAAATCACCGCCGGGCAGATAAAAATTCTTCCCGGCGGCTGTTTTCCGTAGTGCCTTGCGTTTTATTTTTCGAACGGATAAACCAGATTCATCTGCCTGCGGCATTCGTCCATGATTTTCATGCAGTCCGCTGTCGCCGTAAACGGAATATACGCCGATTCGGTTTTGCCGCTTCTGATTTCGTCCGCGGCTCTCGAAAACTCGACAAGATAATCGGTCTTGCCGTTGTAAACCGTTTTCCCTTTACCGTTTTTCAGTACAACTTTCGATGCCATATGGAAAAATGTCGGGAAACTGATTTTTCCCTGCGTACCTTTGATCACACAGCTTTCTTTCAGCGAGTATAGCGACATCTTAAGAACGCACCGGAACCCGTCATAGCTTAAAATCACCGTTTCGGCAACATCGATTCCGTCTTTCACCTTACCCTTACATTCAATTTTCTTCGGGAAGCCGAAAAGATTATAGCAATAAGTTATCGGATAAATTCCGATGTCAAGAAGCGCTCCGCCTGCGGTTTCGGGCGTACGAACTCTTGAGTCCTTCGCCATGAACATTCCCGGAAAAGCGTAGTTGATCTTCACTTCTTTTACCTGCCCGATTTCGCCGTTGTCAACCCACTTTTTCACCGTCAGCGCAACGTCGGAAAACCAGGTCCACATCGCTTCGCAGAAGTAGACCCCGGTTTCTTTTGAAGTTCTGATCAGCGTATCGACATCTTTTCCGCTGACGCCGACCGGCTTTTCGCAAAGGACGCTCTTTCCGCCCTTCATCGCTTTCACCGCATAGTCAACATGACTTGTGTGCGGCGTGGCAATATAAACACCGTCCACCTCATCGCGGAAAACCGCTTCGTCAAAGCTGTCATATGCTTTTGCGGAGAACTTTTCGGCAAACACCTTGGCTTTTTCTTTGTTCCGGCTGTAAACCGAAACGATTTCATGTTCGCCTTTCGTAATCTGTCTCGCTGTCGAATACGCAATATTTCCGCTTCCGATATAGGCCCATCTGAATTTACCCATTTTTCTGCCTCCCAAAGCCAAGACGGCAAGAAAGCTGTTTCATCTTGCCGCCTTTTGCGTTATTGTTTGTTCTGTTCTGTTTGCTTATCTGATGATCAATACCCAAAAGCGGTTTTGCTCCACTCGAAAAATGTCTGATAGAAAAGATCGGTTGCTTCCATACTGTCATCTAACAATCCGTGGTCTGCACCTTCAAAGGGGATCAGCGTATACGCTGCGCCGACCGCACTGAGCTTCTCAGAAAGAATGACAGCGTTGGAATACGGAACAGTCTTATCCGCCGTACCGTGGCAAAGAAGCGTTTTAGGAACATTTTGATCGACATAGGAAACAGGCGACGCTTTGAGGAGCTCAGCCTTGTAATCCTGCCAATTTTCAAGCGTGATACCGTCAGCACCGATAAGGGCACCGCCGCACTGAACCTTCCATTCGGCATCGAAGAAATTCGGATCGGTCAGATCCGTCGGACCGGCAAGGCTTGTCACATAAGCAATAGAAATCGGGGATACCGTATCATTTTTATAAGCATAAAGCAAGGCAAGATGTGCACCCGCCGAATAACCGATCAGTCCGCAGGTCTTGATTGAATAGCCGCTTTCCTCTGCCTTCTGCTTAATAAAGCCAAGCGCAGCATGGATATCCTCAAGCATTTCGGCATACGTTGCTTTTTCGCCGAGCATACGGTAGTTTAACGAAGCGGTCGCATAGCCGTAATTTTTGGTTACGCTCTTGGCGGTATCGGCAAGCTCCTTTTTGTCTCCGCTCTGCCATGCTCCGCCGTGGATAAATACGATAAGGCCGACGTTTTTGTCATCTCTTTCGGGAAGATACAGATCGAGCTTCTGACTGCTTGAAACCGTGCCGTAAGCCAGATCCTGATAGGCGGTGACGCCGGGCGTTTTCGGTGTAAGTCCGAGAAGACTCATAATGAACGCGATGATCGACATGAAAAAAGCGATGATTTTTTGCATAAAAGATACCTCCTTATTTTTGCGGACACCCGCATTTTCTCAATTCAAATTTATCACCCGAAAAGACTCTTGTCAATAGGTTTGTTCACATTTTGTATACATTTACCTGTAATTTGTGGAATTTTTTGTCGCCCGGGAAGCGACCATATCGGTCCTTGTTCCCGATATAATACTGTCACAGTCAAAACAATGTTGACAGCATCCGGCGTCTTTGACCTCGACACCCCGGTAAGGCTTTACGGCTTCACCACGGTCAAAGACGCTTTTGTTATCCGTATCCCCGTCCTTATGCATCGCCGAAAAACAACAAAGCGGGAGCCGCCGCACAAGCCGGGACTCCCGTTCATTTTATTCAGTTATCAGCCGATAGCCAGCACTCCGGTTTCATTGAGCACGAGACAAACCATATAGGCAACATAAACTGCAAGAAGGGCAAAGCCCTGCCACTTTCTGAATTTTCCGCTGATGATTGTCGGAACAACCGCAATCGCGCAGGCCAGAATACAAATAGGAAAATCGAAAACAATATTGACCCGTTCAACCGGAAGCGCCTTTCCGTCAATCAGGGCGCAAATCGGAAGAATCATCGTCAGGTCAATGATGTTCGCACCGACAATGTTGCCGACCGAAAGACCGGCTTCCTTTTTCTTGATTGCCGCAAGGGTCGTAACAAGCTCAGGAAGAGAGGTCCCCAGCGCAATAACCGTAAAGCCGATGATTGCTTCGCTGATATGAAGTCCTCTTGCAATTGTCTGACCCGAACCAACAAGAAATTCCGCACCGAAAATAATGCCGGCGGTTCCGAGGATAAAAAACAGAAGCTTTTTCGGTACTTCTTTTCTCTCGTGTGCGTCAATTTCATCATTTTCCGAAGCCTTTTTGCCCTCAACGAGGTTACTGATCATAAACGTCAGGAAGATCGCACCGAGAATGATCACCGACCATTTCGGAAGCGAAAGGCTGAGCGAAAGAACGGTAAGAAGAATTGCCGAAGCAAGCAGCAGTCCGCCCTTGAGTGAAAAGCTCTTTCTGTTGACCGCTCCTGCCATTGCAACAAGCGAAACGCCCATGATAAGGGTTGTGTTGGCGGTAACCGAACCGACCGCGTTGCCGATGGCAAGCTGAGCCGAACCGTTCATCGCCGCTCTGATCGAAACAAGAAGCTCAGGGAGCGTTGTTGCGAATGAAACGACCGTTGCACCGACGACAAACTTCGGAATACCTGTCGCTTCGGCGAACCAGGAGGCAGAATCAACAAACCAGTCTCCGCCTTTAATAATGAAAACAAGGCCTACGATAAAAATGACGATTGACACCAGCATCAGCGGCGTTCCGCTGAGAGAGGAAAACAAAGTTGCTCCGAAAAATTCCATTTCAAGTCTCCATTCTTCACTTTAGTTACTCAAGCTCAAACGCACCCGTATAAAGCTGGCAATACTTTCCTTTATCGGCGATCAGCTTTTCGTGGCTTCCTCTTTCGATGATGCGACCGTTTTCAAGAACCATGATCACGTCTGAATTCTGAACGGTGGAAAGACGGTGAGCAATCACGAACACTGTTCTGCCCTTCATCAGAGCGTCCATACCCTTTTGAACAAAGGCTTCCGTTCTTGTGTCGATTGAAGAGGTAGCCTCATCAAGAATCATAACCGGCGGATCCGCAACAGCGGCTCTTGCAATGGAAATAAGCTGACGCTGACCCTGAGAAAGGTTGGCGCCGTTACCCGTCAGAACCGTGTTGTAACCGTCCGGCAGTCTTCTGATAAAATCGTCTGCGTTAGCAAGTCTTGCTGCATTATACACCTGTTCGTCCGTTGCGTCAAGATTTCCGTAGCGAATATTTTCCATCACCGTGCCGGTAAACAGGTTCGTGTCCTGTAAAACAATGCCCAGAGAGCGGCGCAGATCAGCCTTTTTGATCTTGTTGATGTTGATGCCGTCGTAACGGATTTTTCCGTCGGCGATATCGTAAAACCGATTAATCAGGTTCGTGATCGTTGTCTTGCCGGCTCCCGTTGCGCCAACAAAGGCAACCTTCTGTCCGGGCTCGGCGTAAAGGGAGATATTATGAAGCACGGTCTTTTCGCCGTCATAGGAAAAGTCCACGTCGTAAAAGCGTACCTCACCCCGAAGCTCGGTATAGGTAACCGTTCCGTCCTCATGCGGATGTTTCCAAGCCCAATGGCCTGTGTTTTCCTTGGTCTCTTTGATTTCTCCGTTTTCTTTTGTTGCGTTGACAAGCGTGACATAACCTTCGTCCGTCTCTTCCTTTTCGTCGAGCAGATCGAATATTCTTTCCGCACCCGCAAGTGCCATGGCCGCAGATGAAAGCTGCTGTGAAATTTGATTGACGGGCATGGTGAAGTTTTTGGAAAGCTGTAAAAATGAAGCCACGGAAGCAAGACTCAGTCCGCCGACGCCCGAGACGGAAAGCAGACCGCCTAAAAACGCAACCAGCACATACTGAAGATGGCCGAGATTGTTGTTAACGGGACCTAAGATATTCGCGAACTTATTCGCCTTATAGGCGCTTTCGAAAAGAGCCTCGTTTCTTTCGTCAAATTCCTCTTTGACCTTATCCTCATGACAGAAAACCTTGATGACCTTCTGACCCGTGATCATCTCTTCGACATAGCCGTTAACCGAGCCTAACGCCTTTTGCTGTTTGACGAAAAACGTTCCGCTTTTTCCGGCAACCTTGCCCGACACAAAGAACATAAACAAAATGAACAAAAGGACAAAGGCGGTCAGATGCAGACTTGTGTAACACATCGCCGCAAAAACGGAAACGATTGTGACCGCGGAGGAGACCACCTGAACGAGTGTCTGTGAAATCAGCTGTCTTAAGGTGTCCGCATCGTTCGTAAAACGGCTCATGATATCGCCGTGGGTGTTTTGGTCAAAGTACCGGATCGGAAGCGTCTGAAGATGGGCAAACATATCGTTGCGGATCTGTTTGAGAACGCCCTGTGAAACGTAGGCCATGATTACGCTCTGGGCATAGGTGGCGATGATACCGGCCGCAAACAGCATCGCCATTTTCAAAAGTGCGCCGAAAAGTCCGCCCCAGTCGGGATTCGCAGAACCGATCATCGGTTCGATATAATCGGCGATAAGCGTTTTGATGAACATAGACGAGCCGACGTTCGCGCCCGCAGAGACTGCAATACAAAGCACAACCGCAAAAAGCTTGAGCTTATTGCCTCTTGCAATATAACCGATCAGCCTTTTCAGTGTACCCTTTTTCACCTTTTTTCTCGGCATTCCTCTTGCCGGAGGTCCGCCCATCGGTCCGCCGTTTCTCATCGGTCCTCTCATTACTTTTGCTTCAGCCATTGTCACTCGCCCCCTTTACCTGAGATTCATAAACTTCGGTATAAATTTTGTCATGACCCAAAAGCTCTTCATGCGTACCGAACGCTTCCACCTTTCCGCCGTCAAGCACGATGATCTTATCTGCGTGCTCGATAGACGAAATTCTTTGGGCAATAATGATTTTCGTCGTCTCGGGGATATATTCCGCAAAGGCTTTTCTGATCATCGCATCGGTCTTGGTGTCGACCGCACTTGTTGAGTCGTCAAGAATCAGAATTTTCGGCTTTTTGAGAAGCGCTCTTGCAATACAAAGCCTTTGCTTCTGTCCGCCGGAAACATTGGTTCCGCCTTCTTCAATATATGTGTCGTAGCCGTCGGGGAACTGACGGATAAAGTCGTCCGCCTGTGAAAGCCGGCAGGCCTCTTCGATTTCTTCGTCCGTAGCGTGCTCGTTACCCCAGCGCAGGTTTTCTTTGATTGTGCCCGAGAACAGAACATTCTTCTGAAGTACCATGGCAACATTATTGCGAAGCGTGTCAAGGTCGTAGTTTCTTACATCAATGCCGCCGACCTTTACACTTCCCTTTGTGACGTCATAAAGACGGGGAATGAGCTGAACAAAGGTGGATTTTGACGAGCCGGTCGAGCCGATAATGCCGACGGTTTCGCCCGAATTAATTGTAAGGTTTA
>JBJFHV010000254.1:0-2224 GCA_051894015.1 Acutalibacteraceae bacterium
CAATTTTGGCAACTAAACTTTCTTTGCAATCTCCATTAGGTAGATGGTTTTAAACTATGTATTTGTTCCTAAATATCAAGGTAGTTTTCTAACAAAGAAGCTTGCTCATGAGGGGCAACAATATTTTGATGAAACAGCAAAATTGCTTCGCAAATATGATAAAAACAAGTTTCTCAAGATGAATTAGATAAACAAAATATAACAAGTATCTGTGGATGATTTTGTACCAAATTAATTCCTTTGGAAATGAAATAATATTTTTAAAAAGCGTGCCGAATGTGGTTTTTAGCCACACTCGGCATTTGTTATGTGAAAATCAGTTCAGCATTTATTATTTCAGGTGCTTGATTACGGATATCGTTCATCCGACAAACCCATTCCATTTGATTTATCGCCTAGAGTTTTTCGATTACAACTTCTTTTTCAGTCGTTTTTTTACTAATTCAGTTGCCCTGTGAAAGGTCGTCATTCTTTCCTTTTTTCGTCGTGCTTCGCAGGCTCTTTCTGATAAGAAGCCCCGAAAGCGCATCCCAATTGAACGGAACAAGCGGATAAAGATAGGTGTAGCCGGTCACGGTTTTTGTCGTCGCAATCACCAGAAGCACAATTACAAGCCCCGCAATCAGTCCCCAAAGCCTGAATAAGGCGATCATAATCAGCAATATAACCCGGAAAATTTTGATAGCATAACCGAGTTCATAGCTTGGCTGGGTGAAATTTGAAATCGCCGAAAACGCCATGAACAGTACAACCTCCGATACAAACCAACCCGAGGACACGGCAAATTCACCGAGCACGAGCGCGCCGACAACGGAAAAAGAGTTACTCAGAGCACTTGGAGTGTTCAAGGAAGCAAGCCGCAACGTATCAATGACAAATTCGATGACAAGAAGCTGAATAATCAGCGGAACATCGGCAGGCTCATTGACAAGAACAAATTTCAGCCATTCGGGCAAACTGTCGCCGTACAACGTCAGCAGATACCATACGGGAACCAGCAAAAGGGAAAGACCGAACACAACCGCCCTGATCCAGCGTAGAAAGGTTCCGATCATAGGAGGAAAATAATAATCGTTGATGTCCTGGACAAAATCAAATATGCCTGTCGGTATGATCATCGCGGACGGTGAACCGTCGGCAAGGACAATAATATTTCCATCATAAAGACAGGCCGCGGCCGTGTCCGGTCTTTCGGTGTATCGTACCTTCGGAAACGGATTCCAAGGCTGATACGGCAATAAACATTCACGAAGGCTTTCCTGCCCCATAGCAAGACTCGTTACATCAATCGCTTCGATCTTTTTCAAAACCGTGTTGAGCATTTTTTTGTCAACGGTCTTTTCAAGATAGCAGACCACAACATCGGTTTTCGATTCTCTTCCGACCTGAAAAGCCTTCATTGTCAAAAGCGGATTTCGGATTTTTCGTCTGATGAGAGCCGTATTGAAAATTACAGTTTCCACAAAGCCCTCATGTGAGCCTCTTAACACCTTATCGGACTCGGGTTCTTGAACGTCACGGGCCGGATATGTTCTCGAGTCAATGATAATCGCTTTATCAAAGCCCTCGATCACCATTCCGATCGCACCCGACAGAACAAGAGTCGCAAAGTTATCAAGAGAAGTCTCTGTATTTGATTCAATATAGGTAATATGGCTGTTCAAAAAATCTTCGGCAGTGTTGATATTTTGTAATTCCTCTTGCGTGATTTTGCTTAAGTATTCGAGCATTTTTTCGAACATGGTATCCTTGACAAAGCCGTCTATACAATAAAAAGTTGCTTTGTGCCCGCCGACAGTAATTCGTTTTACAAGCATATCGAAGCTTTTGTCTACCCGAAGCTTTTTATTGACTGCCGTCAGACAGTCTTCATATTTCCGGTCAAAATCGTTCATATCGTAAAGTCCGTGCTATCCTTTCAATAAAGTTTCACACGGATATTGTTCACCGAAATGAAGCTTTTATACGGAATAAAGCCCGGGAACGTTTCGGTTAATTCCGACTAAATCCGTGTAAAGCTCAACAATGGCATTCCACGTCTGATCGCCTACATTACCGCTGACGGGCAGTCCGTAAAGCGTCTGCACCGCTTCAACGGCGCGCCTTGTCTGCGGTCCGAACTTGCCGTCAACCGTGACAGACGGCACGGACGGGAACGACTGCGAAATTCTTCGAAGAAACGTCTGAAGCCTCGTCACATCGGGACCGCTTGCGCCCTCGGTCA
>JBJFHV010000255.1:0-2216 GCA_051894015.1 Acutalibacteraceae bacterium
TGACTCCGACGATATCATTTCGGCCGCCAAAAGCGATGAAAAAACAAAAGATACATTGGAACAAAATGATACGAGCATCAAAAACAACATTTCGGACTCAAAAATCTGGTACAGCGATGACATTATGAATATTCTTATTCTCGGCATCGACAACGGAAGCAAAAACTTTCCCAACGGCCGTTCCGACTCCATGATGGTCGCCTCAATCAACAAGAAAACAAAAAAGATCAAGCTCGTCTCCTTTGCCAGAAGTGCTTATGTCGCCATCAGCGGATATGAAAACACCCGCCTGAGTCATGCGCACGGCTACGGCGGACCGAGCCTGACGGTCGATACGATACAGAAAAACTACAAGATAAGAATTGATAATTATGTAAGCACCACTTTCGAAACCTTTAAACAGCTTATCGATCAGCTCGGCGGCGTTGAAATTACGCTCAAGACAGCGGAGGCACGAGCCCTGAAAGATAAGATTATTGCCGCCGGCTACACTTACAGCGGAGCTACCACATACAATCTGAACGGTTCGCTTGCCTTGGAATATGTCAGACTGAGAAAAATCGATTCGGACAGACAAAGAACACAAAGACAAAGAAATGTTCTGACTTCCATTGCAAACAAGGTCAAAAACATGAGCGTTTTCGAAATGAATGCTCTTTTAAACAGAGTCCTCCCGCTTATCAAAACGGATTTATCCAAATCTCAGATCTTAGCGCAGATTCCGAGTGCCGCTTCTTTTCTTTCGGGAAATATTGAGCAGTATGTCCTTCCTCACAAGGGCTCTGCACTCACCTTGCGCGGCGGTTTTGAGGTTTCTATCATCGATTGGGAGGACGAGGTAAAGTATACGCATAACCTGTTTTACGGCGATGTAAATGCAAGCTATATTGAATAAATGGATTCTTAAGGGAGGAGAGCGGATTCATGAACAACAAAATCCGGAATAAAGTGCCTGCATCTTTCAAATCAGCGTTACTCAAGATAAAGATATTTTTTATCAAAGTAATATCTTTATTGAACCGTCACAAAGTAATAACGTGCATTGCAGCGTTTATGCTTATCGCGGCCACGACGATCGTAGGCGTCGGCAACCATTATCTGAACAAAATCAATTATGACGACGGTGTCGAGTCAACCGTTTTATATACTTTAAATATGAAAGCGACCACCCAGCCGATTGTTGAAATGGTTACGCTTGAAAACGGAAGTAAAGTGTTCGCCGACGGGTCTTATATTACGAAAGATCTTACCGCTGTCCTTTCAGACGGCACCTCGATCTTTAAAGATTCCAAAGTCATTTTTCAGGACGGAACGTGTTATAAAAAGACAAAAATAAAAGTCGATTCAGACGGTTATCTTACCATCGGAGAAACAAAGCTGCATATTTCCAAAATCCTTTTAAACAAGGATGGAAGTGTATCATTTAAAGACAATACTCCGATTTCCCTGAAATTCACCAGCGATAGTCTTACCGATACGAATTCATCGGACACCCCCTACTCTTCCGATGGTTCCTATTCTTCAGGTAATTCAAGCAGTTCGGGCAGTTCAAGCAGTTCGGGCAGTTCAAACAGTTCGGGTAGCTCAAACAGTTCGGGTAGCTCAGGTGAAAACAGCGCCTCTGCCGTAACCGATAATTCCGGCACAAATAAATCAACAACCAAGAACAATTCGTCCGCGAGTCAGTCAACCACAAAGAGTTCTTCCGTTACTACCAATTATGAGGACAGCGACGAAGCCGATCAGATCATTGAGGACGCAAAAAATGATGAAAAAACCGGTCAGATACTCAAGGATAATGACGCAAAAATCGAAAAGAATATTCAAAACAATAAAATCTGGTACAGCGATGACATTATCAATATTCTTCTGATGGGAATTGATAACGGTTCGGCCAATTATCCTTACGGCCGTTCCGATTCCATGATTGTTGCCTCAATCAATAAAAAAACAAAAACCGTCAAGCTTGTTTCCCTTGCAAGAAGTGCTTATGTTTCCATCAAAGGGTATCCGAACACCCGGTTAAACCATGCGCACGGTTACGGCGGTGCCGCTCTTGCGATGGACACTGTTGAAAGAAATTACCGCATCCGGATCGACAATTACATCAGTACGAATTTTGAATCCTTTAAACAACTGATTGATCAATTAGGCGGAGTCGATATTACGCTGACAGTAAAAGAAGCCAGAGCCATGAAGGATAAGCTCAAGTCCGA
>JBJFHV010000256.1:0-2192 GCA_051894015.1 Acutalibacteraceae bacterium
ATCCACCCCTACCCTGGATCAGTACGGTCAGGATCTTACTAAAAAAGCGAAGAACAACGAGATTGACCCGGTTATCGGACGGGAAAAGGAAATCGAACGGGTCATTCAGATCCTCTCAAGACGAACCAAAAACAATCCCTGCCTGATCGGTGAACCCGGCGTCGGCAAAACCGCAATCGCCGAGGGTCTTGCGTTAAAAATCGCACAGGGAGAGGTTCCGGAGCTTCTTGCCGACAAACGGATCGTTGCTCTTGATCTTACAAGCATGGTCGCCGGAACCAAATACAGAGGCGATTTTGAGGAAAGAATCAAAAACTGCCTTGACGAGGTCATCAAGGCCAAGGACGTCATTTTGTTCATTGATGAGGTTCACAACCTGATCGGTACCGGCTCGGCGGAGGGCGCAGTTGACGCCGCCAACATCTTAAAGCCGTCGCTTGCCAGAAGTGAGCTTCAGGTTATCGGTGCGACAACCATCACCGAATACCGCAAATATATCGAAAAGGACGCCGCACTCGAAAGACGTTTTCAGCCCGTCACCGTTGACGAGCCGTCACAGGCGGAGGCTGTCGAAATTCTCAAGGGTCTCAAAGACAAATACGAAGCCCACCACAAGGTCAAAATCACCGACGAAGCGATTGAAGCGGCGGTCGAAATGTCGTCACGGTACATCACCGACCGTTTTCTGCCCGACAAAGCGATTGATCTGATCGACGAAGCGGCTTCCAAAGTACGCTTAAGCGCCTACATTGTTCCCGAGCACATCAAAGAGCTTGAGGACGATATCAAACGGGTCAACGAAGAAAAAGCGTCCGCGATCAGCGCTCAGGATTTTGAAACAGCAGCCCGGCTTCGCGACAGCGAAAAGGAACTGCGCTCGAAGCTGACAAGCGCCCGCGCAAGCTGGAAAGAAGAAACCACACGTACCACCGGCAAGGTCACGGCGCACACCGTTGCGTCCGTCGTTTCCGGCTGGACGGGAATTCCTGTATCGGAGCTTACGAAAGAGGAAAGCCAGCGGCTTCTTGAAATGGAAGACGAGCTTCACAAGCGAATTGTCGGTCAGGACAAAGCGGTTTCCGCCGTTGCAAGAGCGATGAGAAGAGGACGCTGCGGACTGAAGGACCCGAAACGGCCGATGGGCTCGTTCATCTTCTTAGGACCCACAGGCGTCGGTAAAACGGAGCTTTGCAAGGCACTCGGTGCGGCAATGTTCGGCGACGAAAACGCCGTAATCCGCTTCGATATGTCCGAATTTATGGAAAAGCACACGGTTTCCCGTCTTGTCGGCTCGCCTCCGGGCTACGTCGGCTACGAAGAGGGCGGACAGCTGACCGAAAAAGTCAGAAGAAAGCCGTACAGCGTGGTTCTGTTCGATGAGATCGAAAAAGCACATCCCGATGTGTTCAATATGCTGCTTCAGATTCTTGACGACGGTATTCTGACCGACTCACAGGGCAGAAAAGTGAACTTCAAGAACACCATTATCATCATGACCTCGAACGTCGGTGCAAAGCTGATTGCCGGCGGCAACAAGTCGATCGGCTTCACGGGTGAAAGCGAGGGCGGAGCCTTAAGCGACAGCAAAATTCATGACGCTGTTATGGGCGAACTGAAAAACACCTTCCGTCCCGAATTTCTCAATCGTGTTGACGAAATCATCGTATTCAATCAGCTTACGAAAGAGGAAATTCACGAAATTGCCGCTAAACTGCTTGAGCAGACGAAAGACAGGCTAAGCGACATGAAAATCGACATCAGCTTCGCTGACAGCGTGATTGACATGGTCGCCGACAAAGGCTTTGACCCGGTTTACGGTGCAAGACCGCTTCGCCGTGCGATTCAGACCAAGGTCGAAGATCCGCTTTCGGAAAAAATGCTTGAGGGAGCGATCACCGAGGGCAGGAAGTACAAATGCGAATTCAAGGACGGAGAAATCACGTTCGAAGAAGTACCCGCCGAAGCATAAAGCGGCGGAACGGATACAAAACTAAAGTCTGAGGCGAAACTTCAGACTTTATGGATATAGATGAACCGCCCGGGACTTTTCTCGGGCGGCATTTGATTTTTACGGCCGGTTTTCTTCGGCTTTTTTGTCTTTTACCTTTTTAATGATTCGTTCAATTAGTATGTACACGCCGACAATCAGCAAAGCGGTCACCTGCGTTAAAATGATAAAAGGAAAAGGGCTC
>JBJFHV010000257.1:0-10647 GCA_051894015.1 Acutalibacteraceae bacterium
CCCATGCCGAAGAAGATGTCTTTGACCTCATCAAGCACGATCGAAAGCGGATGCTTATGACCGAGGGCCTGTTTTTTGGCGGGCAGGGTTACGTCAATTTTTTCGGCCTTGAGCTTTTCCGACAGAAGCTTTTGCTTGATATCCTCTACACTTTCGGCAATCGAAGCTTCAAGATCCGATCTGATTTCGTTGGCAAGCTGACCGATAACCGGTCTTTCCTCGGCAGTAAGCTTGCCCATTTGTTTCAAAATTGCGGTAAGTTCACCTTTTTTGCCAAGATACTTAACTCTTAACGCGTCAAGCTCGGCAAGTGATGCGGCTTTTGAAAGCTGGCTTTTTGCGCTTTGGCGAATTTCTTCAAGCTGCTGTTTCATTTTTTAGTTCTTCCTTTCCGATAATAATTTTGCGGACAAAACAAAAAGCTTCATCCCAACATAGGGACGAAGCTGACTCCGCGGTACCACCCTAATTTTTGCTAAGCAAACAAGAGCTGAGCAAACACTCAACTATCCGTTAACGGAGATAACCCGTTCCGACCTACCGATCCCTTGTAAGGGACTTTGAGCCGAACCGCTCCAAAGTGAACTTCGGTGAGGACGAACACAGAACCGTCTCAGCAAAATCGGTTCCTCTCTTGGTGCCGCCGGACACTTACTCTCTTTTTCACAGCGTTATCAAAATTATCATTGTCATAAAGTTTAACACAAACAAAAAAATAATGCAAGACATTAGAAAAAAATATTTTATTTTTAAGTTACTTATGATATAATCCAGATGTAATAAGTTATGAGAGGTGTTTACAATGAGACTGCTTAACAGCGCCGAAATGAAGCAGGTAGAACAGTATACCGCAAAATACGGTCTCAGCTACCAGAGAATGATGGAAAATGCCGGCTCTGCCTGTACGAGAAATATCCGCAACATTATCGAAAAAGGAACGACCAGAAGAAGAAATGTTGTTGTTGTCTGCGGAAAAGGCAACAACGGAGGCGACGGCTTTGTCATCGCAAGAAAGTTCGCCGAAAACGGATACAATGTCTGTGCCGTTCTTGCCTGCGGCTATCCGACAAGCCAGGAAGCCATTTATATGTATAAAATGATGGTCGATCTGTCTATACCCACTGTCTGGTACGAAGCGGACCGGCTCAAAGCCATTCAGACCGTCAAATGCGCCGACGTCATTGTTGATGCGATTTTCGGTTTCAGCTTCTACGGCAATCTGAGCACGGACATTGCCGATCTGATCGACGAAATGTCGAACGCGGACGGAATGAAATTTGCCGTTGACGTTCCGAGCGGCGTATACTGCGACAGCGGCTTTATGGACGAACACTGCTTTAAATCCGATTACACAATTGCTATTTCCGCCCTTAAGCCGGCGCATATCATTCACCCGGCCGCCGATTGCTGCGGCGATATCATCATCGCAAACATCGGCATTCCGGAGGACAGCTATAAGCTGATCAGCAATTCCATGTATACCTTCAGCAAAACCGAGGTTTCCTATCATCTTCCGAAAAGGAGTCCGACTGCTAACAAGGGGGATTTCGGCCATGTACTTTCTGTCTGCGGAAGCCGGAATATGCCCGGTGCACCGGTTCTCGCGGCTTCGGCGGCTCTTCGTTCCGGTGCCGGACTTGTTACCGCCGCCTTTCCCGAAAGCATTTATACTCCGATGGCATTAAAACTGACCGAAGCACTTCTTATGCCGCTTAAGGAAAACAGTCAGGGTACACTCAGTGCCGACTGCCTTGATACGCTTTTGCCCGCACTTTCCAAATACAGTGCCGTTTTAATCGGCTGCGGTCTCGGCGTAAACGACGATACAAGAGAAATTGTCCGTCAAATTATAAAAAATGTAAAAGTTCCGCTGATTATCGACGCTGACGGAATAAACATCATCGCTTCCGACATAGATATGTTAAAGGAAGCGGCAGGACCCGTTATACTGACACCCCATCCGAAAGAGATGTCAAGACTTACGGGAATCCCGACCGAAATGATACAGGCAGACAGAGTCAAAATCGCCGGAAATTTCGCAAACGCATATAACGTCACCCTCGTTCTCAAGGGCGCCAATACGGTTGTCGCTGTGGGCGGTGACAACAGCGTTTACGTTAATTCGTCAGGCAACTGCGGTCTTGCCAAGGGAGGAAGCGGAGACGCTCTTGCCGGTATCATCGCGTCGCTCGCCGCACAGGGCTTAAAGCTGAAAGATGCGGCTGCCGTCGGCGTGTATATTCACGGACATTCGGCCGATTCTGTTGCCGAACAACATTCGAAAACGGGCATGCTTCCGAGCGACGTCATCGAGAACCTCAAAGACGTGTTCGTCGATTTCGAATAAAATGCCTGCTTACGCCCTGTACGATACGGGGCGTTTTTTTCTTGGCAGGTGATTACTATGAAAAAGATTTTTACTGTTATTTTGTTAATACTGCTTTCTGTTTTGCTTTTTGCTTGCTCCGGCAAAAACGAAACATTTACCGTTGAACCGTTTGAAGCAACGGTAGAAGTCGAAAGCGGCGGAAAAATCATGACGGGAAAGCTCAGCTATGCTTCACCTTACGCCATAAGCTTAACCGTTCTTGAGCCTGAAACCATTAAGAATCTGACTTTTGCGGTTCAGGACGGAAGCGACTATATGGTTATCGGTTCGATGAAATCGGCGTGTGTACCGAACAGCGCTTTTCCGACTGAAAAAAATGTGTTTGAAAACCTTTTCAAAGCAATGGAGACTTTACAAAACGGACTGACAGCCAAAAAGGGCGGAACCGCAAAAATCAACAGTAATTCCGAATGCGGAAAATGTATGATCACCTTTAATACCGACACTTGCCGAATTGAATGCATCGACGCGGGCAGATTCAAGTATAAATTCATTTATGAATAAGGTTGAAATGACTACGGCCGGATATTTTTGTCAAAAATAAAAGCGTAAAATCGCACGAAAGGGAACAAAAAGCCATCGGGTTTTGCCGATTTTGCTTTTTGTGCTGCAGATCAATATGCCGGCTTTTATCATCAGAACATTTATCGTGTATTTCGTTGTCATCATCAGCGTCCGATTCATGGGCAAACGACAAATCGGCGAGCTTCAGCCCGCCGAACTGGTCATCACCATCCTCATGTCCGAAATTGCATCGATGCCGCTTCAGAACGGTGACTGTGCCCTTTTGACAAGTATCGTCGGAATTCTTCTTTTGGCTTCACTTGAAGTTCTTTTCTCCTGTCTTGCGCTCAAATCCGGACGGTTTCGAACGCTCTTTCAGGGTCACAGTGTTCTGATCATTGAAAAAGGCAGGCTGGTTCAGGAAAACATGAAGCTGATCCGATACAGCACCGATGACCTTCTTCAGATGCTGCGGCAAAAGGATATCTTTAACTTAGAGGACGTTGCATACGCTTATGTTGAAACCAACGGTGCGGTCAGCGTGATGCTCAGATCCGACCTGACCACAGTCACGGCAGAAGATCTCGGAATTAAAAAAGAAGCTGCCGCTCTCCCCTGTCTTGTTGTCAGTGACGGTAAAATTGTCGAAAGAGAATTTGATCTTTGCAAAATGAACAGACAAAAGCTTTTGAATCTGATCGACGAAAAGAAGCTGGAGCTGAAGGATATTTTGCTGATGACAGCCGATTCCGCCGGTAAAACAACGATCATTTTAAAGGAGAGCAAAAAATGAAACGATTCATACTGGCTCTTGCGGCAATCGTTCTTTGTATCAGCGCCGCTTTCTTTTGCGTAAGAACCGTCGGAAAGCAAATTGAGCCGATCAAAAACAGCGTTTCCGCTTCTCTTTCTTTTTTCAATGCGGGAGATACCGCACAAAGTATCCGGCACGCCAAAAAGGCGGTTGAGCTTTATGAAGACGCTGAAAACAAACTCACTTTGTTTATCGGCAGTGAAAACAGCGACTCACTGAAAAAGAACCTGAGTATTCTTCTCAAGCTATCGAAGCAAAAAGACAAAGCTTTATTCAGTGAAAAAGCAGAAGAATGTCTCGAAGAAATCAAAGATATAGAAGAATCACAAAAGCTGAGTTTAACCAATATATTGTAATTAAATATACTTGACATTTTAATTTAACTATGCTATACTTGGTTAAAAGAAAGGAGGTTAAATAAAAATGAACTTAAACAGCCTTTTTTGGGTGTGGATAGCGCTCGCCGTTATTTTCGGTGTTGTGGAAGCGGCAACCGCGCAGATTGTAACCATCTGGTTTGCGGTCGGTTCAGTCGGTGCGCTGATTGCGAACGTCGTGGGAGCCAACACAACGGTTCAGCTGATTGTATTCGTCGCTGTTTCAATTCTCACGCTGATCATCGCACGGCCGTACCTGAAAAAGTTCACGAAAACCGAAATGCAAAGAACGAACGCCGATATGTGTATCGGGGAAACAGCGGTCGTTCTCGAGGAAATCAACAACACCGAAGGAACGGGTCAGGTAAAAGTAAGAGGCAATATCTGGACAGCCAGAAGCCGGGACTCGGCCGTAATCCCTGTTGACGAAAAGGTCACCGTTGAAAAAATTGAGGGTGTAAAGCTGATCGTCAGAGAAAAAACAAAAGTAGAAAACAAATAAAATCAATTGTTTCAGGAGGAATAAAAATGTTAAAATATGTAATTATCGCACTGGTTCTGATTGCAGTCATCATCATCGCACTGAACATCAAAATCGTTCCGCAGTCGAAGGCATATGTCATCGAAAGACTCGGAACCTACCGGGCAACGTGGCAGACCGGTCTTCATGTCAAACTTCCGATCTTTGAGCGAGTTGCCAAAATCGTCTCTTTGAAAGAACAGGTCGTTGACTTTGATCCGCAGCCGGTTATCACCAAGGATAACGTTACCATGCAAATTGACACTGTTGTGTTCTTCCAGATCACCGACCCGAAATTATACTGCTACGGCGTTGAAAGACCTCTTTCGGCAATCGAAAATCTCACCGCCACCACGCTTCGTAACATCATCGGTGAGCTTGAGCTTGACCACACCCTCACCTCCCGTGATACGATCAACTCGAAAATCAGGGGAATTCTTGACGAAGCGACCGACCCGTGGGGCATCAAGGTCAACCGTGTTGAGCTCAAGAACATTCTTCCGCCGCGCGAGATTCAGGACGCCATGGAAAAGCAGATGAAAGCCGAGCGTGAAAGAAGAGAAGCGATCCTTCGCGCCGAAGGTGACAAGGAAAGCAAGATTCTCGTAGCACAAGGTCAGAAAGAAGCGAAAATTCTTGCCGCACAGGCAGACAAGGAAGCCGCTATCCTTCAGGCGGACGCCGTCAGAGAACGCAAAATCCGGGAAGCTGACGGTGAAGCACAAGCGATCATCGCAATCCAGAAGGCAGAAGCCGAAGGTATCCGTCTGATCAACGAAGCCAAGCCGTCGAACGCAGTTGTTGCCCTTCGCAGTCTCAATTCTCTTGAAAAAGTCGCCGACGGTCAGTCCACCAAGATCATCATTCCGTCGGAAATCCAGTCGCTTGCCGGTCTTGCGACGGGAATCAAAGAGCTTGTCAAAGAATAAATAAAACATCTGACATACAAAAAGCAGGGACGAAAAATCCCTGCTTCATTTTTTGCGCTTAAAATCAGGCGGCAACCTTGTCTTTTTCCTTTACCTTGAATCCCTTTTTGATCAGAACCGCAAGCGGAATGAATACAAACACGGCAACGATGGCGGCGTAAAGGAACATATTCGAAGTTGGCGCGTCTTTGACGACATTGTATTCGTCAGTATAGGTTACGCCGGAATTGGCGCAGGCAAGATTTCCGAGAACAGGACCGACAACCATCGGTATCAGTACGTTGAAAATCATTCTTATACCCTGGAAAAGACCGACCTTATTTTCAGGAGTAAAGTCACGCACGGCGGCGTTGAGCATAATCATAAGAACCGCATAGCCCACCACCATAAAGGCGGCGCAGATTAACATCGAAAGAAGATTCTTCGCAAAAGTCAGCGCAAAAAGACCGGCAACAAAAAGCATGGCGGCGGGAATCAGAGCGTACGACTTGCCTTTTCTTTCACCGACTCTCAAAAGGATAACAAGACCCGCAACCAACGCGGCAACAGCAAGTATTGCCGGAATCAATAACGAAGCGGAAAGAATATTCATGCCCTCGGAAGCCGGCATAATGACATATTGAATATAAATCAAAAGATAAGGGAAGAAAACCTGAACGGCAACGGAGAAAATACAGCTTGCAGTTAAGGTCAAATACAACCGCGAATTCTCCTTTACCGTGCTCGGCTTGAAGCCGTAGAATAAGTCACGCCAATAACCGGATGAATCCGTTTGCTTGTTTTCGGGCTGTTCGGGGTCTTTCAAAGTGAAGAGGCCGACAACGCCGCAGACAATAACAAATGCGCCGAGAGCAAGGAAAAACACATCGTACCCGATTTTTCCGCTTTGTGCAAAGGAACCGACAACAACTACGATGCCCATCGCTACCATCGGCAAAGCGGCAAGAACCGTTTCTACCTGCGGTCGGTTCTCCGGGGCCGTAACATCGGTGATCCACGCGTTAAAAGCGGAATCATTACTTGTCGAACCCATAAAGGTCATGATACTGTCCATAATGATTACCGTCCAGACGGTAGCCGTCAGAATCTTCACCTCATCGGAAAGACCAAACAGTGTTGCAATGTGATCCCTTGTAATCAGGCCGAAAGCACCCGTGACAATTCCCCAAAGTATGTATCCGACGGAGATGAAAACCTTTCTTTTTTTCATCTTGTCGCTGAGATTGCCCATAATAAAGGTCGTCACAACAGCCGTTGCGGCACTTAGTGCGACCATAATGCTGATCGCTTTCATAACGGGCATTGTCCCGTCGATTGCCGCCTGCGTCGCACCGTTCGAATAAACGGAGTTATACAGGAACGTATTGAAATACATATTTTCAATATTCCAGGCTATCTGCCCCATAAAGCCGAAGAGTATGATATTGAACCACACCCGTTTTGAAATCTTTTTGTTTTCGTTCATACAAATTCTCCCGTCATAAAAAATACAGCGAACAGTCGCCGTCTTTATATTATAGTGACAAACGTCTGCAAAATCAACAGTTTAAACAATAAAAAATAAAAACAGATGCTATTTTTGTTGAAAGCGGCAGAGACAAACTTTGTATTGATAAATTTTACAATAGATGCTATTATATTACAAATAAGAGAAAGGAGAATGATAATTTGAATCAAAAGGATATCCATATTGAAACAGTTCTTGCTTCCTACGATGATTACGATGAGCTTTTACGTTTTGAAAACCGCGTATTCAAAACAAGCTTCACAAAAATCATGCCGAAAATATATCGAGACAAGGAAAAATGCACCGACAGTCACATCGTCATAAAAGACAACGGCAAAATTATTGCCGCCCTCGCCTATTATGACACAAAGCTCATTTTAGGCGACAGCGAAATCAAGGCGCTCGGGGTCGGCTCTGTTGCCGTTGACAAAAAACACCGCGGCCGCGGTCTTATGAAAACACTTTTGGAAGAAGCGGACAAATTAGCAATTGAAAAAGGTGCGCAAATCGCCGTTCTTTCCGGCTACCGTCAACGATACAGCCGCTTCGGCTTTGAAAAAGGCGGAATCCATCACACCTTCACGCTTTCAAACTACTTTATCAATCATTTCAAGCCGAAAAGGAAGCTGAGCTTTAAAGATCCGTTTTCTTCTGCGGATTTATTACAGCAGTGCGCCGGCCTTTACAATACGCAAAAATGCCGCTGGGAACGAAAAGAGACCGAGTTTTCGGATATCATCTCAACATGGAATCTCGATGCCTACGCCGTATTTGACGGGCACAGGCTATTGGGCTTTTTGATCAGTGAAAGAGACGAAATCAAGGATATTTATCTGAGCAATCCCGCCGACGCCGCTGAAGTGCTTTATGCTTTTTCAAAATTCAAGCGCAGATGGACACTCAGCATCAGGATAACTGACTTTCAAAAGGAACTGATCCATGAGCTTTCGAAAATATGCGAAGAGCACAAAATCTCTGAGGACGCTTCATACAAAATCTATGATTTCAAGACGTTCATCGAAATGATGCTTGTATACAAAGCAAAACGAACACGGCTTGTTGACGGTGAGATCACCTTAAAGATCGACGGTCAAGGCATCCGGATCCGGTGCGCTGACGGCGTCCCCGACGTCAGCGGTTTCGAAGGTGACCACGCTGATATCGAAACCGACGGCGTGACGGCTGCAAGGCTTCTGACAACCGGTTTTGGCATTGAAGAGTTTAACAATGCTGTTCTGAACGCATGGTCGCCGATCTGTCCGGTCAGCATTTCAACCATTGATGAGGTGTAACAAACAAGCATAACGGTGTTGACCGACAAATAATTTTCGGAATCTGAAAAGAGTCCGTCTTATCGCCAAAAATCTTGAACGGAGAAATACTATGAGTTTTGAGTTATCAACGGTCGCCCCTGAGGAAATGGCACAATTCAAGAAAGATATGCAGGAAGCTTTCCAGATGGGAGCAGCCGAAGGTCTGAGTATCTCAGATGAAGAGATTCTGCCTGAGAAAGATATTGATGAATCATTGTCAAAAGAAGGTGCATCGGCATATAAAGCAATGGTTGACGGAATGCTTATAGGCGGAGCAATCGTTGTGATTGACAATGATTCGCAGCGTAATCATCTGGATTTTTTATATGTCAAACACGGAATTCAAAGCAAAGGAATCGGACAAAAAATATGGAGTGAAATCGAAAGGCTATATCCGACTACCAAGGTCTGGGAAACATACACGCCCTATTTTGAAAAGCGCAACATTCATTTTTATATCAATCGTTTGGGATTTCATGCCGTTGAATTTTTCAACCCGCACCATAAGGATCCGTCAATACCGGGAGACATGCCGGGCGGAGATTATTTCTTCCGATTTGAAAAAGTGATGAAATAGCCATACATATGAAAAAGGGGCTGTCGCATTTAAATGCAGAAACCGTTTTCTTCACCCCGAAGCTGTATATAGATACCGCGAGCGGGTGAAAAAACGGTTAGAAAAGAAAAATGCAACCATTTAATTTTTGATTTCAGCATTTTTCTTTTTGTTCTGCGCTAAATGCAACAGCCCCTTTTCATTATCATTTTTGTATAAATCACTTTAAGGTCAATTCAGCATCAGCTTTTTGTCAAGACCTCTTTTTTTGATAACGGCAACAAGCAAAAGTCCGACCGTCAAACATACCGCAAATTCGCCTAAGAATACACAACCGGCCTGCGTGAGAAAGCTTACAAAATTGAACGGCCCCTCGATGAAGAAGATTTCAATTTCAAGCCCGATGATAAGCCCGTTGAAGATTGCCGGCATCAGCGCCGACAGAATCGGCAGATTCTTCACGCAGACATTGCGCAGAAGATACATTGCAATTGCCGCCAAAAGAGACGCCAACGACCCGAGAACCATATCGAGCGGCAGGACACTGACATTCATCAGATTCGCCGCCACGCACCCGATTGTAAGTCCGGGAATGGCCGCCGGAGTAAACACGCTCAGAAGCGTCAGTGCTTCGCTTAAGCGAAACTGAACCGCCATAGACGTCGTTCCGGGCAAAAGCAGGTTTTGCGCATAGGTTAACGCCGCATAGAGTGCGGCGATGATTGCTGCCTGTGCGATAAACAGGACTTTTTTGTTTGCCTTACTATTCATTTTCATGCTCCTTTAGTTTTGTTTTAGGTCAGGAAGGTTTCGAACTGACCGATAGTTCTATATCATCATACGTTGTTTTGTTCGAACAGCGAATGTTATTTTTTTAGTCGCGTGGCGATACCACTCCCGGGGTAGAGTCCGGTAATTTTCACCTGACTGCCCGAGCCATGAATTATTGTTATTTCTCCTCCTTAAGCTTAATCGCCGCACCGACAAAGCCGGCAAAAAGCGGATGGGCTCTGTTCGGTCTTGACTTAAATTCGGGGTGAGCCTGCGTAGCAACAAACCACGGGTGATCCTTCAACTCGCACATCTCAACGATATATTTATCCGGTGACACACCGCAAAGCACCATACCGGCGTTTTCAAGCTTATCGCGGTAGTCGTTGTTGACCTCGTAGCGGTGGCGGTGACGCTCATGAATCAGCTGCTGACCGTAGCACTCATAAACCTTTGTGCCGTCCTTGAGTGCACACGGATACTGTCCGAGACGCATTGTTCCGCCAAGGTCAGTCACTCCCTTTTGTTCGGTCATAAGGTCGATAACGGGATGCGTTGTTTCGGGGTCGATTTCACTGCTGTTCGCATCCGCAAAGCCCAGAACGTGACGTGCAAACTCAATAATTGCAATCTGCATTCCGAGGCAGATACCAAGATACGGCACCTTGTTTTCTCTTGCATACTGTGCGGCGGCGATTTTGCCCTCGATTCCTCTTGAACCGAAGCCACCCGGAACAAGGATTCCGTCAATCCCCTTGAAGATTTCAGCACTGTTTTCCTCTGTTACGGTCTCACTGTCAATCCAATGAATGTTGACCTCGCTGTTATGCTTGATGCCCGCGTGCTTTAACGCTTCGGCAACACTCAGGTAAGAGTCATGCAAAGCAACATACTTACCGACGATGGCAATATCAACACTCTTTTTCAGGTGCTTGTTGCGGTAAACCATGCTTTCCCAATCGGAATG
>JBJFHV010000258.1:0-2190 GCA_051894015.1 Acutalibacteraceae bacterium
GATTCGTTCCTGCTCAGGCTCGTTGCCGACGAAATGCACGAACAGATAGGCGCCGTCCTGACTTTCGGCAGGCTTTGCAAAACGTATTACTCCTGTCATATAGAGCACTCCCACGGTAATAACCGCCGCTGCGGCCACCAAAGCGGCACAGACGGCAATTATTTTTTTCGCTTTTGTCATGTATTTCCCTCCCGACAGAAGTATTATAAATCTTTCAGATGCTTGCTTCTTGACGGGTGACGAAGCTTACGAAGAGCCTTCGCTTCAATCTGACGGATTCTTTCTCTTGTGACGCCGAATGCGTTTCCGACTTCTTCAAGCGTCTGCTGAGTGCCATCCTTTAGGCCGAAACGAAGCCGCAGTACTTCCGCTTCTCTCGGAGTGAGCGTTTCGAGAACGTCGTTGACCTTGGCTTTTAAGAAGGTCATCGCCGCCGCATCTGCCGGAGAAAGCGCGTCGTCGTCGGGAATGAAGTCGCCTAAGTGGCTGTCCTCCTCCTCGCCGATCGGGGTTTCAAGAGAAACCGGCTCCTGCGAAATACGCAGAATGTCACGAACCTTGTCAACGGACATATTCAGCTCTTTTGCGATATCTTCGGGTGTCGGATCCTTGCCGTCACGGTGAAGGAGCATATTGCTTGTCTTTTTGACTTTGTTGATCGTTTCCACCATGTGAACGGGAATTCGGATCGTTCTGCCCTGGTCGGCAATGGCTCTAGTGATCGCCTGACGGATCCACCAGGTCGCATAGGTCGAAAACTTGAAGCCCTTTGTATAATCGAACTTGTCAACCGCTTTGATCAGACCCAAGTTGCCCTCCTGAATCAGGTCAAGGAACATCATGCCTCTGCCGACATATCTTTTGGCAATGCTGACGACAAGACGAAGGTTCGCCTTAGTCAGTCTGTCCTTGGCTTCCTGGTCACCGTCTTTGATCCGGATGGCAAGCTCGATTTCCTCCTCGGGCGTCAGAAGCGGTACACGGCCGATTTCTTTCAGATACACCTTGACCGGATCATCGATCGCAATATTCTTACTGTCGGAAACAGGAGCG
This sequence comes from Acutalibacteraceae bacterium, assembly GCA_051894015.1. GTDB lineage: Bacteria > Bacillota > Clostridia > Oscillospirales > Acutalibacteraceae > UBA6857. The sequence continues at coordinate 1,054 of JBJFHV010000258.1, forward strand.
GCGCTTTCGTAGTCCTTCGGAATATCAATATCCATTGTGATGTTGTCGAAAACATCTGCGTCCGTCGGCTCAACGACTTCGACATTGTTCGCTTCAAGCTCCGTATAAATCTTTTCGATGTCTTCGACCTCAAGATCGGCTTCAATCGTAAGAGCGTCAATATCGGTCAGATCAATTTTACCGGCCGCCTTGCCCTTTTCAATCAGCGCTTTCATCATCAGTTTCTTTTCATTGTTTTCCATAAGAATTACCTTACCTTTCCTTGTATTCCTTACTATGTTAATTGCTTTTTTTCTTCTTATTAAATTCAGCCATCGCTTTCATGAATTCCTCGTCGTTCATCTGACCGGCGGAAACGTTCTTTTCTTTGTTTTTCTCCTCGAGTATCACATTTATACAGTCGGAATATTCTTTTTTTGTCGAAGTCAGTCCGTCTGCACTTCGGATAATTCCGACAAGCGTACTCATTTCGCTGTCGCCGAGCGTTTCCGCAAAGCAGCCGAGTTCAAGACTTTCACCGTTTTTGATCTTTTCCGAAATCAGCTGATAAAGCTTACCGCAGATTCCGTCCGAAAAATCCTCCTGCGTGATTTTTCCCTCGGACAGCGGCAAAAAATCGGGGTTATTAAAAAGCAACGCCAGCAGTCTCTTTTGCGCTTTCAAAACCCGCACCGTGGTTCCGGACTTCATCGCTTCGTTTCTCGCCTGAGACACCGCTTTCTGCTCAAGCTCGCTGAATTTGCGTTTTCGTTCGACATTCATTCTTTTCCGCTTCAGCTGTCCGATGCGGACGCTGATCGTCTGTTTTTCAACGTCAAGCTCTTCAGCCAATTTCGAAGCGTAGATGTCCTGTGCGATGGAGTCTCCCGTATCGGCAAGAATTTCGCACGCTTTGGTCAGATATTTCATCTTCCCGTCCGCCGTCTCAAGGTCGTAGTCTTTTTTTGCTTTGAGCAGTTCATATTCAATGTCATTTGACGCTCCGTCAATCAGATTCCGGAAGCGTTCGGGTCCGAATTTCCGAAGAATTTCGTCGGGGTCTTTTCCGCCCGTCAGGTTCACGACGTTCAGCTTCATGCCGATTGACGAAAAAATTCCGATTGCCCTTTGCGTGGCTTTCTGACCGGCTTCGTCGGC
>JBJFHV010000259.1:0-2187 GCA_051894015.1 Acutalibacteraceae bacterium
AAACCGGACGGTAATGCAAAAAAGATTCCGGCAGATCAATCGTCTTAAAAACACTTATCAGCATACTGATAATCGGCTTTGTTGTTTTTTCAACGATGTACACGACCTTCCTTTATGAGGATATCAGTGTTCCGTTTTTTGATAAGCTTTATGCGTCGCTGAGCTTTCTGCCGATCAATCAGACCAACAGCAACGGCCCCACCGTACCGAATATGACCACTAAAGACTACGGAAAAATAACGGCTGTCCCCTCCTCGTCCGCTCCGGCTCCGACAGTGCCGCCGACCGTCCCGACGACCACTGCGCCGACCACCGCAGCACCGACCGAGCCTCCGACAACTGAAGTTCCGACGACCGAACCGCAAGAGCAGACTCATGTCACATCCGAACAAAAGGTTGAGGTTGCCGACTTTACCCGTCTGACCTATTCTGATATCCGGTCAAACACGGTATTCAACCGCAATTTCAATTTTGAATATCAGTTTGAAAGCAGTGACGACTATGCAAAGAACGCTGTTATCAGCCAAAGTATTCCTGCCGGCCAGACCGTCAATCAGGGAACTACCATTATCCTTGTAATAAGCACAGGTCCCGAAAAGGTAAAATTACCCGACGTGATCGGAATGGACTACGAGCAGGCCCGAATTACTCTTGAGGAAAAAGGCTTTAAGGTAAACAAAGAAATCAAGAATAACGACGGCAACGAAACGCCCGGAAAGGTCTATACCATGTCTCTTGTCGCAGGGCTCGAATTTGAAAAGGGAACCGAGGTTACGCTCGTTGTGTGGGGAGACATTCCTCACTGACCGCAGATGTAAAAAAATAAAACGAAGAGGCGGACTGTCTTCAGTCCGCCTCAGCCTGTCGAAGCAAATGCTTTTTCTGAGTTTACCCCCTATTTTGAGCCTCACTAATGCACTGTTTGTGTCTTTTACAACTGCGGTAAAATATCAAATACGAGTTTTTCAATATAGCTGTACTTTGGAAGAGTAATGAACCTTAAAATTTCTTGATTCTATTGTAACACCTCGAATTTTTGATACAATAGTTTCGAACAAGCGCTGCACAGCATAATAAACTTGTAGCGAAACGCAAAAACTATATACCATATAGTGAATAATGGAGTACAAAGAAAAATCCGTCCTCTTACGAGAACGGATTTTTCTTTGGCAGGGATGGCAGGATTTGAACCTACGAATGTCGCAGTCAAAGTGCGATGCCTTACCGCTTGGCTACACCCCTATAAAAACAATGCGCCCGCTTATGACAGACGAACGCTCAATGTGGGGTGGATAATCGGATTCGAACCGATGGCCTCCAGGGCCACAACCTGGCGCTCTAACCAACTGAGCTATACCCACCAAATAGTATGGCGCGCTTGGAGGGACTCGAACCCCCGGCCCTCTGCTTAGAAGGCAGATGCTCTATCCAGCTGAGCTACAAGCGCAAAAATGGAGCGGGTGATGGGAATCGAACCCACACGACCAGCTTGGAAGGCTGGGATTCTAACCATTGAACTACACCCGCTTATATTACGTGCAACGTTGATTATTATATACAACTACCCTTAAAAAGTCAAGCATTTTAACGAAATTTATTGCAACAATTTTGATGTTTTTTCTGCCGTTGTCGGATTGTCGCAGTCCCGAAAAACGAGACTGCGACTAACCTTTTAAAGTGAATCGATCTTCAGCTTATCTCCGCTTTCATCAACACGGATATGAATCCCGCTGATCGGATCTTCGGCCGAATCAATAATGAGATTGGCAATTACGTCCTCAATCTGCTTTCTGATCGCAATACGCAGATCTCTTGCTCCTCTTACTCCGTTTTCGGCCTTTTTGGCAAGATAGCTTCTTACATCATCGGAATAAGTCAGCTTGATATCCTTTTCCGAAAGAGACTGCTGAAGTTCACCGAGCATCAAAGCCGAAATCTTTTCATAGTCGTTTTCGGTAAGACTGTTGAACACAACGACCTCATCAACTCTGCCGATAAATTCAGGTCTCAGGAAATCGGAAAGCGCTTTCATAACCTTTTCCTTGGTCGCAACGTTCTTATCCTTGCCAAAGCCGATTGAACCGCCTTTCAGCTCGCTTCCCGCATTGGAAGTCATAATAATAATCGTGTTTTCAAAGTTGACGTTCCGACCCTGTGCATCGGTAATTCTGCCCTCATCAAGAATTT
>JBJFHV010000260.1:0-2185 GCA_051894015.1 Acutalibacteraceae bacterium
GAAGAAAGCTCCGACGGGCTTCGTGAAAATGTTGAACTGCTGGCTCTGACGCCGGACTGCGCCGAACGGGTGGCGGAGTTTGCGCTGATTGAAAGCCTGAATCTGCCTTCGGCGGAGATTAAAAAGATTGTCAGTGACCCCGACAAACGAAATCAGATTATCCGTCAGGCGGTTTCGCTTACAAGAAGCCGCGCACTCGAAGCGGTTTGCTGTACCGTTCGCTTCAACGACGTTTCTCTTTCGACGCTTACGCATTTTACCCGCCACAGAATCCAGAGCATCGGGATCCCGTCGCTTGTTTCCTGCAAGAGAGACAGCTATATTATTCCCGAAAGCGTCAAGGACAACGAAATCCTTCTCGACAAATACATTTCCGCTTTCGACAGAACCGCTACGCTGTACGAAAAAATGCGGGCAAAGGGATACACGGATGGCGAGACCGTCTATTGCCTGTTAAGCGGCAACACGCTCGATTTTGTGACCACGATGAACGGACGGGAGCTGCTTTTGTTTATGAAGCTTCGTTCTTGTAACCGTGCTCAGTGGGAGATCCGGAATTTTGCCGTTGCGCTTTTACAAAAGCTTCGGCAGAAAGAACCCGAGCTTTTCTCGTTCTACGGGCCGAGCTGTTACTCGACAGGGATATGCCCCGAAGGAAAGCTCTCCTGCGGAAAGGCCGCCGAAGTCCGGAAAGCTTTTTCTGAATTATCATAACCGCAAACGCCGTCCGATCGACCCGGGCGGCGCTTTTGCATTTTCGTTTATATGCGTTCCGCTTTTTCTTCGCAAATGCCTTTTTGGGTTGCAATTGTTGTCAGCGTGTCTCCGAGCTGGGTGAGAGCGGCGCCTAAAAGATTCAGTTCATCGACCGTGAACTTACACGCCAACATATTGGCAACCGCGGTTATCGACGCCGTCAGTTCGCAAGGATTCATTTCATCACCTCCGGCAGTAGCATTATATGCCGGAGTTCTTTACGATGACAGCATACGGCTTGTCTGAGAAAGGTCGGTACTTTTTGAGAATCTTTTGCGACAGATATTGACAATATCGAGTAACGATATTATAATAAAATCATGAAATATCGTGTAACGATAATCCGGAAAGAAAGGAGGGCGGCACGATGCCACGAAAGGCCTTACAGACGCTTTCGGAACCGATGTATTATGTCCTGCTTGCGCTGACAAAAGAGCGGTACGGAGCCGAAATCATGAACGCCGTAAAAGAGATTTCCGGCTCACGGGTTACAATCGGTCCGGGTACGCTTTATACCATGCTTGATAAGTTTGTACAAAACGGACTGATCCGGCGGACGGACGCAACCTTGGGAACGAAACGTTATATTATCACCGAAAACGGCAAAGCCGCACTTCGGGAGGAATACGAAAGACTCAGCCGCCTTTCAAACGACGGCAGAGAGATTATGGAGGGACTGAGATGAAAGGAGTGACTTCGGTGGAATTTGAAAACAAGGATAACGAAAATGCTGTTTACCATTATAATCCCGATTTTGATACCGATATTGATGCCGGGTTTGACCCCGACGAATATCGGGAAGAATCCGATTATGAATACGACTCCGTCAAACGCACGGTGTATTATGACTATACTGAGCTTACCGCTTTGGAACAGTACCTTGAAAAAGCGGAAAAACAGGGACTTCGGCTTCGGGAATTTGACCGGTATAAATTTTACTTCGAAAAGTGCGAACCGCGAACTATTCGCTATTCCTGCGTGGTGTTTAAGGACGAGAACGCTCCTGACGGGCTGAACAAAGAGTTTGTTGAGCTTTGCAAAGGTGCGGGGTGGACACTTGCGGCTTTTGATAAGAATATTGACGAGTTTTATATCTTTCGTACCTTGGACAAAAACGCCGACCCGATTATGACCGATGACAGGCAGACGCTTTCCTTTGCGGCGAGAAAAAACGTGAAAAGAAATCTTTTTATCAATCTGATCTATCCTGTTATCTGCATGCTGTCTGTCGCAGAAAACATATGGTTTGATGCCGGACTTGACGCAACTTCACTTTTTAATTCCGTGAATATTCTGAATTTAATGCTTCTGATGCTCTGGGCTTTGTCAATCAGTATTCCGGCGGCATTCTACCTTGACTGGTACAGAAAGCAAAAGCGTCGGATTGACCGCGGAGAAAAAATTAAGTTTCTTGATATCGGACAAGCCG
>JBJFHV010000261.1:0-2179 GCA_051894015.1 Acutalibacteraceae bacterium
CAAGCTGATGACGCAGAAATTCCGTCATGGATTCCTGAATGAATTTGTTAGTGATCGCCTTTTTCGTCTGATTGAGGTAGGACGTTTCCGTGGAAAAGGAGGAGGAAACGAGAATCAGACAGTCGGCTACGTCCTGAAACTTGATTTTGCTGTCTGCCTTGGTGTACTTGTTATTTTGTTTCAGATATAAGTCTATCGCATAGACAAAGGCATTCGTAACCGCTTTATCGGGTGCACCGCCGAACTCGAGCCAGCTTGAGTTATGGTAGTATTCAATCAGCTGTTTTTTATTCGAAAACGTCAGCGCAACATTCAGCTTGACCTTATATTCGGGCAGATCTTCTCGATCTTTACCGCTTCTTTCCGCCTGCCAGTACTGAACGGAGGACATGGCGTCCTCACCTGCGATTTCCTTTACATAATCGCTGATGCCGTTTTCATAATAATATTCATAGGTTTCAAAACCGCCCTTGATCTCGTTTTTGAGAATAAAACGGATACGGCTGTTGACAATCGCCTGCTTCTGAAGCACATTTTTGAAGTAGTCAAGAGAAACATCAATGTCCGTAAAGACCTCAAGATCGGGCTTCCAGCGGATTCTTGTTCCCGTGTCGCGCTTGCTGTACGGTTCATCGTGAAGTCCGCCTTGATTGAATCCTTTTTCAAAGTGCAGGGTGTATCGGTGGCCGTCACTTTTAATTTCGGCGTCCATGTATTCACTTGCAAACTGTGTTGCACAAAGACCGAGACCGTTTAAGCCCAACGAATATTCATAGCTTCCGCCCGTGTTATTATTATACTTTCCGCCGGCGTAAAGCTCGCAGAAAACAAGCTCCCAGTTGTACTGATCATATTTTTCGTTATATCCGACGGGGATACCCCGTCCGAAATCCTGCACCTCAATTGAGCCGTCAAGAAACTTTGTGACGACAATCCGGTTGCCGTAGCCCTCTCTCGCCTCGTCAATTGAGTTTGAAAGAATCTCAAACACTGAATGTTCGCAGCCTTCAATGCCGTTTGAACCAAAGATAACCGCAGGACGAAGCCGCACCTGATCCGGTCCTTCGAGCTTGGTTATATCCTGGTCGGTATAGCCGCCTTTTTTTGCCATATTCTAACAAATCCTTCCTGAATCTTTTGTCGCCGTACAAAATCGGCTGTTTTTTGAAAATTCGAACACCTAATATTGAGTTTGGAATTTTTTGCATACTTATATAATTTACACTATTTTACAAAAAAAATCAAGTCCGCATTTATAGTATAAACAGAAAAAAGCAGGCGACAGCCTGCTCAGATAATTATTCATCTTTAATTTTAAAAATCAGCTTTAATAGGCCTCTTAAAATCTTAGGACTTCTCACAACTACAACTTTCATCGACAACCCTCCGCAGTTTGTCACCTCGTACAACACATGATTCCGAGTATGACAAGCATAATCGCAAGGATGAAAAGCATGATCTTCGTCGGGAAGCAAAGCGCAAGAAGCAATCCTGCTCCGAAAGCAGCAAAGACTAGACCCTTGCTTTTGACGTTCGAACGGGACACGGCGATCATCCTCACATAAAATATTGGCTTTATCAGCTCAATACATTATACGGTTTTACGCCGGATTTGTTACCGTTTTTGTCAAAGCTGCCACTCTTTCAGGTCTTTTACCTCGTTATAAAGCGCAATATAGCTTTCGTGCCGGCTTTTACTGATTTCACCGTTTTGCACGGCTTCACAGATTTTACAGCCTTTGTCTCCCATGTGAGAACAAGACGTAAAACGGCACTGACCTAAATACTTTTCAAATTCAGGGAAATAATATTGCAGGTCGTCTTTCAGAATGATGTCTTCCCCTAAAAAATCAAGCGAAGAAAACCCGGCCGTATCAATAACAAGCCCACCGCTGACATGAAAAATTTCAGCCTGTCTTGTTGTGTGCCGGCCTCGGCCTAACTTAGTGCTGATCGAATTCGTTTCAAGAGATAAATCAGGACAAATAGCGTTAATCAGCGTTGATTTCCCGACGCCGGAATTTCCGGTAAAAGCCGTAAGTCGATTTTTCAAAAGCCTTTTTACGTCATCAATGCCCTCTCCCGTCTTCCCCGATGCCGCAATGACACGGTAGCCGGTTTTGGGATAAATCTCTTTCAGTCCGTCATAAGAGCCAAGATCGGTTTTCGTAATAACAAT
>JBJFHV010000262.1:0-2171 GCA_051894015.1 Acutalibacteraceae bacterium
CTGAACGTAATCTTCGGGGAACGTTGAGTCGAGAGGAGCAAAGGTTGCACCCATTGAAGTGGATTCGGCGTCAATAAGACCGTCCGCATTTGTCGTTCTGTAATCCTTACTGAACGGATAGAGCTCGTTACCGTAGCAAACGATATCATAAACCTGTGTTCCGCCGGCAATCAGTTTATTCTGATTGCTTTCAAAGTTTGCCCTTGACTGCATGAAAGAGTCAACTTTTGCGGCGATAGAAGCGTATTCCTCATTATCGAGCCAGATTGAACGGGCTTCGGCGTAATACTCCGTCGGACACAAAGCCCAGATCTGTGTATTCGGAAGTGCGATCGTTTCGACCGCGCCTTTTGCAAAACCTCTCAGAGCGTTCTTAAGAACAGGAGACGGAAGAAGACGAAGCGCAAGATTGACAAGATATGTCGCATAGCTGTCGCCCATCAGAGTAACAAGCAGATTGTTGTAAAGGGTTTCATCATCGTCATAGAAGCTGAGATTGTCGGTAAGAAGATCGCCGACGATATCGGTTCCGTCGATGGCGGGAACAACATAGACAATCTTCTTAATTAAGCTGTAATCCTCAGGATACTTATCGAGGTATTCAACAGCAATCGTTCCGCCGAGGCTGATCGGGCAAAGGCTGACCTTATCGGCGCCGGTCTGCGGAAGAACGATTTCACGGATATACTTGTGAAGCTTTGCGGCGGTCTCGGTCACGTCTCCGAACGTATCATAGCCGAAATAATACACGCGGCTTTCATCGGCAATATCACCGATTTCCTGAACCGGGATATGCTCATAGCAGCTTTCCTTTTCTTCCTCGGTCATTTCGGAAAACGGGTACTCATAGCAGGGCACCTCCATCGGCGTCACATAATTGCCCTCGTTGTCCTTTTCAAGTGCCGGCAACGCTTTTCCGACAGCGTTTTCCATAGCCTCAGAAAGACCGCCGTCCTGTCTTGTAACAATCGATTTGATCAGATTCGGAAGAACGCTTCTGATTAAAGCAAAGGTATCAAGCTTCAGCGGCCAGCCGGTAACATAGTCACCTTTATAGTCGGTTTTCCGGCTTCCGTCCTCATTGAGCGAATAGGTATAGTTCTGACCAAAACCGTGGATCAATACGACCGGGGTCTCGGTGTCATAGTCGGGTGTGTAAGCCGATGTTGCCGGGTCCGAACCTTCCGCAAACGTGAAAACCACACATGAGGACAGCATGAGCACCAAAACGAGCAAAAGACTGATCGGTTTCTTCATTTTTTTCATATCGATTTCTCCTTTTGTCTGTAGGGAACCTCAAAAAACTCAAGGCGTTTGGCATAGTGCCCTCATGATGTCGGATTTTAGGCAAAATGAAGCAGGAACACTTTGCGTATTTCAAGGATTTTTAACGACAAAGACGGCATTAGTTGGGCATTATGACGAATGCCGGGATGTTTTTAGAGGTTTCCTATAATCTAACGATGTTATTCTATACCATTACGAAAAAATAAGCAATACTTTTTTAACAAGTTGTTAAAGAAAACCACACGAAACAAACACAATTAAACAATAAAGGAGAAGAAGGGAGTTCGGTTCATATACAAAGATTAACACTATGTCAAAAAATTCAGGAATCACTCTTAACAAATTGACATTTCATATTGCCAATCACCCTTTTTTATGATAGAATATTATGATTATTTATCCTATAACCGAGGTGAAGAACTTGGCAATACCCAAAGAAAATATACGAAACTTTTCCATTATCGCTCATATCGACCACGGCAAGTCCACCCTTGCCGACCGGCTTCTGGAGCTGACCGACTCCGTCGCTTCCCGCGATATGACCGCTCAGCTTCTTGATGATATGGACCTCGAAAGAGAAAGAGGAATCACGATCAAGGCGCACGCCGTCAAGCTGAACTACAAGGCCGACAACGGTCAGGAATATGAACTGAACCTGATTGACACGCCGGGGCACGTTGACTTCAATTACGAGGTATCCCGTTCCCTTGCCGCCTGCGAGGGAGCCATCCTGATTATTGACGCTTCTCAGGGCATCGAGGCGCAGACGCTTGCGAACACCTATCTTGCACTCGACCATAATCTTGAGATCGTGCCGGTTATCAACAAAATCGACCTGCCCGCCGCCGACCCCGAGAGAGTCGCCGAAGAGGTTGAGGACGTCA
>JBJFHV010000263.1:0-10511 GCA_051894015.1 Acutalibacteraceae bacterium
TAAAAAGGAGACCATTTACGAAATTGCCGACCTTGCCTATCACGTTATGGTGCTGATGGTGGAAATGGGAATTTCCGTTGAGGATATCCATAAAGAGCTTGCATCCCGTCACGTCATTGACCATAAAGTCAAGCAGGAAAAAATGACCTGAGCGTCAATAATACAAAAAATCAGATACATCCGCGCCTCATATAAAAGGAAAATTGTGAATAGATTTAGTCTAAAATGTGAACTATTTGTCACAAATACGTTGACATTTGTAGAAAAAAGTGCTAAGCTGAATATAATAAATCTTTAAGAGGTGATTATATGAAGCAGATAAGAAAAATACTCAGTATTGTTTTGGCACTGATCATGATGGCTTCCATGCTTACCGTTTCATCGGCCGCAGCTTTCGGAACCATAACATCTTTTCAAATGAATGTATACGCAAACGATGAAGCCTCCATTGATACCGTCAATTGGTACAAAGGAAAAGACGGAGTCTATTACATGTTCCTGCCTGCGGATACCGACCTTACATCGCTGACCGTATGGTACAAAGCGTCAGCAGATGTTTATGTGGACGGTACCAAACTGATAAGCGGTGAAAAAACCGATGCTTTTTCCAAACCGGGTCTGTATACACTTACAGCCGGAATCAGCCGTTATTCGCTTTCTGTCATGTGTTCGTCCGAGATACCGGCGATGTACATCACGACGGAGTCCGGCAGCCTTGATTATATCCATGCGAGCAAGGACAATAAGGAATCCGGCTCAATCAGAATCGTGGAAAACGGCAAGGTTACCGTTGACAAGGAGCTCAAACAAATTAAAGGCAGGGGAAACGCAACCTGGAGCGCTGCCAAAAAGCCGTACAACATAAAATTCGACAAAAAGACGGACCTTTTCGGTATGGGAAAAGCCAAGAAATGGACTTTGCTTGCTTCTCACTATGATCCGTCACTGATAAGAAATACGGTTGCGTTTGGTTTCGCCGAGGAGCTCGGACTCCCGTATACTTCTGAGGTTCAGGCCGTGGATCTCTATATCAACGGCGACTATTTAGGCAACTATCTGGTTTGTGAAAGCGTTGAAGTCGGCTCGGAACGTGTTGACATCAATGACCTTGACGACGCAAACGAAGAAGCCAATCCGGATATTGACATTGAAGAATGCTCACGCGGCGGCACAGGAGTTAACGGTACTGTTCCCTCCTCTACTGACCTTGGCAGCATGATGTGGGTCAACATTCCGAATAATCCGGACAATATTACGGGCGGCTATCTGCTGGAGCTTGATTTTCCGACACGGTACAGCGAAGAAATCAGCGGCTTTGTGACCAATCAGGGTCAGAATGTCGTCATTAAAAGCCCGGAATATGCGTCACAGGCGGAAACGGAATATATCAGCTCATTCGTATGCGAAGCGGCAGATGCGCTCTACTCCGAGGACGGCTATAACGCTCTCGGAAAGCATTACAGCGAGTATTTTGACATGGATTCGCTAGTAAAAATGTATATTCTTCAGGAATTTACCATGAACCTTGATGCCGGAGATTCCAGCTGTTTCTTCTATAAGGACGCTGATTCGGATAAGCTGATTGCCGCGCCGGCATGGGACTTTGATCATGCACTCGGAGATAGTTTTGATCGTTTCGGTGTAAATATCAATAATCCGAACATCTGGTGGGCCAACACGGTTCACTATGCACCTGAACTTGAAAAAAGTGAAAATCTGATACCGACAATGTTTGCCAAGGCATATATGCATGAAGATTTCAGAGCACTTGTTACAGAAAAATGGGCTGAAGTTTCCGATGTTTTTGACAGTGCGGAAACGTTGAATCATATTGACTCGTTAGCCAAAACGAACGGGGCGTCCGCCGTTATGAATGCGTATCGTTGGGATCAGTTTTCAAAGGCTTCCAAATACAACGATAAGCTCGCAGCATACTATGATAGTACGAATGTTATCAAAAACTTCATTACGGCAAGGACGAAGACGTTGGACAAAGGCTTCAGCGAATCGTGTGCCATGCTTTATTATGACGCGAACGGCGGCACAGGCAATGTATTTAATAATGAGGTTGTTCTTATCGGTGAATCTGTGACGGTAAAAGGTACGAATGTTACCCAAAGCGTGATCACTGCGCCGGCCGGCCGTGTATTTGCCGGTTGGAACACAGAAAAGGACGGTTCCGGCACTTCCTATTCCGCCGGTGATTCCATCACTTTGAACGGAAAAACGACCGTGCTTTATGCGCAATGGAAGGATTCGAGCGAAGATGATCAATGCAACTGTATTTGCCGCATGAATAATGATTTTGCCAGATTCTTGTGCAAATTGTATCGGTTGCTGTGCAAGCTGTTCGGTGTGGAACCGAAGTGCAAATGCTCGTAATGATTAACAAGCATTATTAAAAAATAAACATCCGGGGCTTGTCGAACACCAGAAAGGACAAGCCCCGTGATAATTTGAGTAAAGAGGAGACACGAAATGGACTTTACAAAACTTCAGTCAAACCTTGAAAAAAGCGGCTATACCGTTTCGGTTTTCGAAACAGCCGAAGAAGCGGCAGCTTATCTTGAATGCGAAATACACGGTAAAACAGTCGCTTTCGGCGGCTCGGTCACGGTGCGTGACATGAACCTTTATGAAAGACTCAGCCGCAATAACACTGTTTTCTGGCATTGGATGCCACAGGAAGGACAAACGGGCAAGCAGGTATGTGCTCTTGCAAGAAGTACCGACATTTACATTTCCTCCGTCAACGGCATCGCCGAAACAGGCGAAATTGTCAACATTGACGGCAACGGAAACCGTGTTGCGGAAACGACCTACGGCCACGAAAAGGTATATCTGATTGCCGGTAAAAACAAAGTCGCTCCCGACCTGCATTCGGCAATCAACCGGGCAAGAAATATTGCTTCTCCGCTGAATGCAAAGCGTCTCAATATGAAAACGCCCTGTGCTGTTAAAGGCGACAAATGCTACGACTGCAAAAGCACCGACAGAATCTGCCGGGTGCTGAGTGTATTTTTACAAAAGCCGAACGGCAGTGAATACGAAGTCGTTCTTATCGACGAAAACATAGGGTATTAAACAAAGTAAAGCGGCTGCCGGAACTCCGACAGCCGCCGTCCTTTTGCCCTTGATCGATTGCCTTTCGGTCATTGTGCTTCCTCTTGCGGCTGATCCGACTTTTTCCCTTTGATAAAATGCCGGATCAGAAACACAACAACACCAATCGGAATGGCAATAATAATCCCTTTGACGATCAGATGAATCGGAATGTAGTCATAAATTCCGTCGCCTAAAACCGTAAAAAGGATCACCCGGGGCATGATACCTAAAACCGAAGCGGCGAAATACTTGAGGAAATTGCACTTTGAAGCGCCCCAGAAAAGCGAAACAAAGTCGATCGGGAATACGGGCAGAAACCGGATCCCGAGAAGAACGAGAAAACGGTTGTTGAACTGCATGTCCAGTATTTTCTGTCCGCCCTTGCTTTTCTTCAGAAGGTTATTGACATATTCTCCGCCGAGAAACAGCCCTAAAAGGTACGTCACGATCACCTCGAGTACAATTCCCGCGAAGTTAATCAAAATCGCCTGCCAGGGCGAAAAAGCCATACCGACGGCGATATAAATCAGTGAGGCGGGAATCACGAACAAAACGGACTTGACAAGATATACGCCCAGGATTGCACACACTGCGGCAGCAAGAGACGAGCTTGCTTCAACAATGGCTCTGACATCAATATTTTTCAGCTTGTCATAATTGATCACGGCGACGGCAAAAATAATCAAGGCAACCGCCGCCTTTAATATCGCTGAAAGATTTTTCCGAAGTTTGCTTTTCATCAATTCATAACCCCTTTAATAAAGTTTTATCGGTTCATAATGGATTATACATGCTTTTTTAACATTGAAGATGTTCAATAGCGTATAATAGTATATAATATAATTGTGGGGATTTCAACCGAATTTTTCTTTCCTGTTCTCATTCAGAATAAGGAACAAAAAATTAAAAATAATAAAAATAAAAAAGCTATGGACTTTTCGTTTTGCCTGTGTTATAGTAAAATGAATAATTTTGTGAGGTGTAAAAATGACTCTTAAAGAAAAAGCTGAGTTCAAAGCGGCCGGTGTCACTTTAGATACTCTGCTTAAATATGTCGATAAAAAGCCGCAGGAAAATATGCTCAAGCTTCTTGACATCGTTGAAAAGCTTTTGGGCGATACCTTTCCGAAGAAAAACCTTACCGCCATGAAAAACGCAATCAAAAAAGGGGACGGCGTTTATTATAATTACGCGATGAACATTCTGAACGACACGGACCGCGGAGTGCTGAAAAAGATGCTTCTTGCAATGGGTCTCGGCGCCGGTGTTCACGGAACCAAAGCCGTCAGAGCAAACAGAGAGTTTTATAAATGCAACATTCCGTTTCTGATTCTGATGGACCCGACAAGCGCGTGCAACTGCCGCTGTAAAGGCTGCTGGTCCGCCGAATACGGTCATAAGGACAATCTGACGTATGAAGAAATGGCAAGCGTCGTCAGCCAGGGCAAGGAGCTCGGCACTCACCTTTATATGTTCACCGGCGGTGAGCCGCTGATGAAAAAGAAAGAACTGATCCGACTTTGCGAAGAAAATCCCGACTGTGCTTTCCTCGCTTATACCAACGGTACCCTTGTTGATCAGGAGTTCTGCGACGAGCTTCTTCGTGTCGGCAATATGGCGTTGGCTCTGAGCATCGAGGGATCGGAGGAATCGACTGACGAAAGACGCGGCAGCGGCATTTATCAGAAGGTCATCTCCGCTATGCAGCTTCTTAAGAAAAACGGCTGTCTTTTCGGTATGTCCGTTTGCTATACCGCTCAGAATGTCGAGCAGGTCACAAGCGACGAGTTCATCGACAAAATGATCGACTGCGGCGTCAAGTTCGGCCTTTATTTCAACTATATGCCGATCGGTCATGACGCGCCCGTTGACCTGATTCCCACACCCGAACAAAGAGAGCATATGTATAAATGGCTTCGAAAGACCCGTAACGGCGAAACCGGAAAACCACTTTTCGTGATGGACTTTCAGGATGACGGTGAATATGTCGGCGGCTGTATCGCAGGCGGACGCAACTATTTCCATATCAATGCCGCCGGCGACATGGAGCCTTGCGTATTCATTCATTTTTCGGATTCCAATATCCGGAAGAATACGCTTCTTGAAGGACTGCGCAATCCGCTTTTCATGGCTTTCCGTCACGATCAGCCGTTTAACGACAACCATCTTCGTCCGTGCCCGATGCTTGAAAATCCGCAGTGTCTGCGGGATATCGTCAAGCGTACCGGGGCAAAATCGACCAACCTGATGGGCGAAGAAACCGCCGAACAGCTTTGCAGCAAGTGCGACAAGTTTTCGAAACAGTGGGCGGTCAAAGCCGAAGAGATCTGGCAAAACAATCCGCATCCCAACCCGAAGACGCAGTATTACCGTGACACGCCGGAGGGAAGGGCTGAGTTTTCCCAAAAGAAAGACTGATTATCCTACAAAAATTACGCCGAAAGGAGATTTTCCTTTCGGCGCTGTTTTATTGTTCATCGCTTCTTCTGTTTTGAAAGAAAGCTGTTAAAATATCGGCACATTCGCTTTCCATATAGCCCCCGACAACGGCCGGCCGGACTTCCGACAACACATCAAAAAGTTCATTCCGGCTTATGATAAATCCGCCGTTCTCGTCATACGCTCCGAAAACAAGTCGGTCAAACCTTGCGTTCATGATCGCCCCGGCGCACATCGGACAAGGCTCCAGCGTGACAAAGATTTCACAGCCCTGAAGCCGCCAGGAACCGACCGTTTGGCAGGCATTCTCTATTGCTTCGATCTCTGCGTGTAAGACAGCGTTTTTTCCTTTTTCCCGTCGGTTTCTCCCCTCGCCGATTACCTCTCCGTTTTTCAAAACGACAGCGCCGACAGGCACTTCACCGTCTGCCGCCGCTGATTTTGCATTTTTGATTGCCAGGATCATTGCCTGTCTGTCCGTCATCGCTGCGTCAACCCCACATACTGCGCCGTATAGTAAAGCATGACCAACATAGCGATGATAATTGTCGGAGAAAGAAGAAACGCCTTTGCCTTTTCACCGGCAGTCAGGACAGAACCGCTGTTTTGATAAGCAGAGATCCGACCGGCTCTCCTGATAAAGAAATAGCCGAAAACAACACCCAAGCCCAGGAAAGCATAAAGAGCCAGTGAATATATGATATTTACGGCTTTTTCGTTCACGCCCCACTGCGGCAAATACGTAATCACGGTCGAGAAGAAATTGTTGATGGCATGAACAATGATCGCCGGCCACATACTGCCGGTTTTCACCGTGATAAAACCAAGACCGAGACCCACAATCACGGCGAACGGTGCCTGCACAAGATTCATATGCATAATTCCGAAAACAACGGCGGACATAACCACCGCAAAGGTATCACCGTATTTTCTCAGGTTTTGCATCACACTGCCCCTGAGCGATATTTCTTCGACGACAGCCGCTGCGACAGAAACCTGAACAACCGAAATAAGAAAGCCGGAAAAGCCTTCTGCTCTGAGCATTTCGGGCGAAGACAGCGTCACGCCGAAAGCGTTCATAAATACAATCAGATAGGACGTGACAATATTCGCTGCCATACACAGACCGACGCCGAAGGGAACGGACAGAACTCTCAGAACCGTATCTTTCGGCTTTTCAAGCGGTAAAATGTCCGCACCGGTATACCGCTTACTGATGATCTTTCCGAAAAAAGTAAACGGAAGAAGAATACAAAAAACCGAGCTTAATATCTCAATACCCGTCTGAACTAATGCATCGGTCCGATATTTATCGTAAAGTCCGAAAATCATCATCAGAATGACCACAAAATTTTGAAGCATCAAAAAAGCCAGAAGAGCCGCTCCGACAAAGCTGCCGATCTGAAACAGTTCTTTTTTCTGACGCTTTTTTTCCTCAGGATAAGGATCAACCCCCGGCGGATAGCTGTAGTTTGCGTAATATTGCTGCATTTTTACACCTCGAAAAATAGCCTTTTATGAATATAACATTCCGACAATCCGGTTGACTGCCGATGCCGGAAGAAGCTTCGACAAAACGGCGATAACTCTGTATTGCGCTCCCTTTGTCGAAAGCGGCTTCACCTTTTTCTTTTCGGCAAGCGACACAACCGCTTCGGCGATTGTCACGGCTGACATTCCGTTTCTCTCGTCCTTTTCCATTGTCGCAACGCTCTTTTTTATTGTTTCCGCATAGACACCGCCGTCCTCCTCCTGCTTTTCCCTTGCGTCGGTAAAGCCGGTTTTCACATCACCAGGCATAAGGGCACAAACAGAGATATGAAACGGACGAAGCTCATTCGCCAAAGCCAGCGTCAGGGAATTGACCGCCGCCTTTGACGCCGAATAAAACGCCTGAAAAGGAATGGAAAGCTCAGCGGCAAGAGAACTGATATTAATAATCCGTCCGCCGCCGTTTTTTCTCATATATTCCGCAACGCTCTTACAGCAAACAAAGCAGCCGAAAAAATTGACCTCAAACTGTTTTTTTGCCTGCTTTTCATCGGTAAATTCAACCGCGCCCGAAATT
Source organism: Acutalibacteraceae bacterium (assembly GCA_051894015.1). GTDB lineage: Bacteria > Bacillota > Clostridia > Oscillospirales > Acutalibacteraceae > UBA6857. The sequence continues at coordinate 7,613 of JBJFHV010000263.1, forward strand.
CCGAAGCCCGCATTGTTGACGAGCACATCGATGCGTCCGCTTTCTTCATAAATACGCCCGAAAACGCTTTTCACTTCGTTCTCGTCGGTAACATCGCACTTGAGCGGTATTATGCTTTCTTTTGCTTCACATTGTCCGCTCCGGCTCAGCGCATAGACACGGTATCCTTTGTCAGCGAACAGCTTTGCCGTTTCCAGTCCGATACCCCGGCTGGCTCCGGTAACAATTACGGTTTTCATTTCTTTTCGTTTTCTCCTTTGTTCACGTCCGGTCTTTTTCTCATCGCCGTGCGCTGTTTTTTGTCAACGCCCTCGGTACTCGACGGGACAAACATTATTTTAAGTGTCATCAGAATCAGCCGGAAATCCTCGGAGAAGGACTGATTCGCAATATACATCAGGTCCATCTGTACCTTGTCATACGGCGGCGTATTATACTTGCCGTAAACCTGCGCGTAGCCGGTAAGTCCCGCCTTCGCCTGAAGTCTTAACGAAAATTCGGGTATGCTTTCCTCATATTCCTTCGCTATTTCCGGTCTTTCGGGTCTGGGTCCGACAATCGACATCGATCCGGAAAGAATGTTGAAAAGCTGAGGAAGCTCATCAAGACGAAGCTTTCGGATAAAGCGTCCGACCTTTGTAATCCGGTCGTCGTTGTCCTCGGCAAGGCGAGCCACGCCGTCCTTTTCGGCGTCGGTTTTCATACTTCTGAATTTAATGATCTTAAACTGCTTTCCGTTTAAAGTAAGACGGGTCTGCTTATAGAAAACAGGTCCTCCGTCTTCGGCCTTAATAGCCGCGGCAACAACAAGCATCAGGGGGCTTAACACAATAATGGCAACAAAAGAAAAAACAATATCCGCCGCCCTTTTTCCGAGCTGATAAATCAGGCTTGCGTCGCTTCTCTTGCAGCGGTAAACGGGAACGTTCATCAACTGTATCGTTCTTCCGCCGCGAATGATCGTGTCTGAAATTTTCGGCTTGACATAGGCGACCTTCCCCGTTGCAATACACTTTTTGACGACCTCATTACGATAGTCGGACGGAACGCCGCAAAGAAACACGGCGTCAACGCTTTTCATGTATTCATAGAGCTCTTCGAGCGATGTCTTTTCGGAGTTGACCGTTCGGATCACACGGAAACGCTTTTTGATATCCCGGATTCCTTTTATCGACTGATAAGAGTCGACGTTATTGAAAACAACGATCGTCTTTTTCGGCGCGTGAAGCTTGAAATAGATAAAATCGATTACAAGCACCCAGACAACCGCAAAAGCCGAAAAGGCAAAGAACATGATAATAAACGGCACCACGGAAACCAGCCGATAGCTTAACAGTGAAAAAATAACGTAGGCGACCGCCTGAAGAAAAGCAATGGATATGATCTGAGAAAACATCAGATCGGAAACCGGCGAGGTTCCGACAAGAAAGCCTCCGTATATTTTCACAAAACCGACATAAGTAAAAAGCAAAACAGCGGCCAGAAAGTAATTTCCGAGCTTGAAGAACGGCGTCGGTACATAGGGATTAAAATAATTAATCCAACAATAATACATACTGCCGGTAAACAGACAGCAAATCAATATTTTGAAAAGATACAGTATGATCTTTTCTTTGATATACTTTTTTTTAACCATAAGCATCCTCATTTATAGGAGTCCGTATTTTTTCGGATTGAATTTATGCGTATTTTGACATGATTACTTAATATTTGATTAAAAGAAAAGCCTTATTGCATCATCAGCACTGTTGCGTCAAGGACTTCTTCTTTCCATTTGCGTACAGCGCCGAGTTCGTATTGTTCGGGAATGGTGCGGTAAACCTTTTTCAGTCCGTCGCCCTTGGTAAGAGCGCCCGCCGTGCGCAGAAGCACCGGAAGATTGCCCATCCCGCGCGAAACCCTGCCGAGCATATCCGAAAAAGAAGAGTTGCTTTCGGATTTTCCGCGGTTAAAGTTGATGTCGTTCGGTGTGATGATCTGCTTATCAAAAAGAAAGTCTACACCGTTCGAGCTCATACAAAGCAAAATGTTTTTGAGTGTGTCGATTGAAGCAAAGTTCAGCCCGAAGTGAAGAATATACCTGCGGTTATAGTCCCACAGGGTTTCGGCGCTGTATTTTTCTTCGCTGTCAGCCTTGACGGTGTCTGCAAGCATAAGACCCGCACGAAGCGCCGCGCAGATGCCCGATCCGTTCATCGGCATCGTCATATAGGCACTATCGCCGACTGCGGCGTAACCGTCGCAGACCATCACCGAAAGAGGCCGTCTTACGGGAATACGGTTCACCTTCCTGCCGCCTCTTACCACTTCTTTTCCGATCTGCGGGCTGAATTCTCTCATTTTTTCAAGAACGTCCTGTACCTGTTCATCGGAAATCGGTGAGGTTCGTCCGACCAGAACGTCTACACAGTCCTTTTCGGTGACGACCCAGGAAATCCCTCTTTCACCCATATGCATAAGGAAAATCTCATACGGAACCTCCGGCTCGGGAGCAGGAAGCTTGTTGAAATAAGCCCGGTAAGCATAAAAGCATTCACCATAGCCGTAGTTATTGTCAATATTGCAGTCAAACGGAAGGTTTTCTCTTACCGGCGAATCCATTCCGGCACTGTCGATAACAAGATCGGCTTTTATGATCTCGTTCGCAGTCTCAATTCCGACAACGCGGGTTCCGTTCATAACCGGTCCTAAAACCGGACAGTTATAAACAAGCTTTACACCGCTTTTTTCGGCGTAATCAATCAGCAGGTCATAAATCAGCTTTCTTTCGATTTTTGTTGAGCCGTTGCCGTGAGATTCAACAGTGATAGGCGCAGAAAGAGCGGGGTTATAAAAACGCATATCACCGTTTTTTTCGAATTTTACATCTTTCGGCAGTTCAAGGCCCACCTCATAAAAC
>JBJFHV010000264.1:0-10506 GCA_051894015.1 Acutalibacteraceae bacterium
GAATGTGGACACCAACCGGATTGTCCTGGTCGGGTGGTGCCTCGGTGCGAAGGGCGTTGTCAATCAGGCGTGCGCTTATCCCGGCTATTATTCGGCGGCGGTGATGATGGTTCCGTCTTTTGCTTTGTCTAAGGCGCAGGCGGAACAAATGAAGGACTTGCCCGTCTGGCTTCACGGCTGTAAGAAGGATTCGTTTGCCAATTATGAAATGTATATCGAGCCGACATGGGAAAGGCTTGTTTCGACCGCATCGGATAAACGAAAGCGGCTTTTTACCTGTTATGACGAGGCGGTCGATACAACGTTTTTCCTGAATCATAATGTGTGGCTGCAAGGCTCGTATGATATGCATTACGCCGGAAAGGGCTATAAAGGCATGACGACCGTAGACGGGAACGGCAGCACGGTAAACACCGACAGAGGTATGATTTTCTGGCTTTCGCTGTGGAATATGCCGTTCTTACAGCCGATCCTTACCCCGTCGGACAGCTGTCCGTGTGCGTGTCACAGTGAAAATTTGTTTAAAAGGCTTATATGGAAGGCTTATATAGGCGTCTGTCAGATTTTGTTTCTGAGCTCGAAGAGAAGCTGCAGCTGCGGTCAGGCGCATTGGTAAAAAAAGATTGGAGTGGAAAAAATGAAAAGAAGGCTGTTTTGCGAGATCAGTCCGTTTTGTTACAATATCTCGCTGAAAAAGGAAATTTGCAAGCGTAAAGTCAAGGACGCTTTAAGCAAGGAAAAATTTGCCGAAGAGCGGTCGGATAAAGAGCTTGAAAACATTGTCAAAGGACATTCGTCCGTTCTGATTCGTCGGCTTCACGGCGTGGATATCCGATTGCAGGAAAACAAGGTCACCAATATCCGCCTTGCCTGCGCAAAAATCAACGGCATCATTGTTCACCCGGGCGAAACGTTCTCGTTCTGGCGCACGGTGGGCGCCGTTTCCGAAAAGCTCGGCTATAAAGAGGGTCTTGTCATCAAAAAGAACAGCTTTTCTTCGGGAATCGGCGGCGGACTTTGCCAGATGGCGAATATGATTCACTATCTTGTACTCAACAGTCCCCTTGAAGTGACGGAGCTTCATCATCATTCCGACGCGCTGTTCCCGGACGAGAGAAGAAGAGTACCGTTCGGAACGGGCACGTCGATTCTGTATAACAATGTTGACTACCGCTTTAAAAATACAACGGATCAGGACATTCAGCTTCTGACCTGGTGTGAGGACGGAGAAGTCCTTGCGGAAATGCGCAGTGAACGGCCGTTCCCGTACCGCTATAAGCTCGTGGAAGAAAACCACCACTTTAAAATGGAGGACGGTGTGTACTACCGGATTTCTCAGGTGTACCGTCTTGTGATTGACCGGAAAACAGGCGAACAGGTGGACAAGCAGCTTGTGCTCGACAACCATTCCAAGGTGATGTATGACTATTCGCTGATCCCGAAGGATCAGATAAGGAACGACGAAAATGAAGCTGCAAAAACGAATTGAGTCCGCGCTGGCTTCTTACGGCGACCGAACGGCCGTGAAGCTCGGCGAAGAAAGCATCCGTTATCATGCGCTTCGTCAAAGAGCCGAAAAAAACGCCGCCCTATTAAAAAGACAGGGCACCGGTCCGGTGATCGTTTACGGAAGCAAGAGTATTTTTCAGCTTGTGATGTTTGTTTCCTGCCTGCTTGCGAAAAGAGCCTACATACCCATTGATACCTGCTGGCCCGAAAAAAGAATACAATCCGCCGCCAAAACCGCCGGCGCAGCACTTTTATTAAGCGAGACAAAACTCAATATCCCGGGTGTTGCCTGTTGTAACGAAGCGGAACTGGAACAATATGAAGCACAGCCGGTGAAAAAACAAACCGACGAGACCGCCTATATCATCTTCACTTCCGGAAGCACGGGGAACCCGAAAGGAGTACCTGTTTCGAGGGACAATCTTGACCATTTCATCGGTTGGATCGGCTCTTTATATCCGCTTTCGGACTATGAGGGCATTCGCGTGATGAACAAGGCAAGCTTCTGCTTCGATTTAAGTGTCGCGGATATTTACTATTCGCTGTGCGGCGGTCATACGCTGGTGCTTGAAAAAAGCGACCCGAACGGCGGAATCGGCGACTATATTGATGCGCTTGGGCAAAACGAAATCACACTTGCGGTGGCAACGCCGACGTTTATCCGAATGTGTCTTTTCAGCGAAGAATTCTGTAAGAAAAAGATCCCGTCTCTTCGCTGTATCTTCTTTTGCGGGGAACAGCTTGAGCCCGCAACGGTCAGGAAGCTTCTGAATGCCTTTCCGGGTCTCGAAGTCCTCAACGCCTACGGGCCGACGGAAAGCACCTGCGCCGTCAGTGCGGCAAGAATCACGCCGGATATGCTCGATCAGCCTGTTTTGCCCGTCGGTGAACCGGAAAACAGCGCCGTAAAAATCACGGTCGAGCATGCGGAGATCGTGCTGGTCGGAAAAAGCGTCTGCAAAGGCTATCTGAACGGCGAAAACGGCGGCTTTTTTACAAGAGACGGTCAGAACGGCTTTTGCACCGGCGATATCGGATATTTTGAAAACGGTAAGCTTTTCTGCAAGGGCAGAAAGAACGCTTTTATCAAATTTAAGGGCTACCGGATTGAGCTTGCGGACATCGAACACAACCTGATGCGTCTGCCCGGCGTACAGCAGTGCGCGGTGATTGCCGATTACGGCAAAAACGAAAAGGTAAGAGCGCTCCGGGCTTTTGTGGTGCCCGAAGACGGGGCCGATTCACAGGAATCGGAGATGAAAAAAGAATTATCGGAGCTTTTGCCCGACTATATGATTCCGAAAACGATCCGCTTTTTAAGCGAAATGCCGCTGAACAAAAACGGAAAGCTTGACAGAAAGGGGCTTTGTGCCTTATGACGGACGTGAAAAAAATTCTTTTTGAACTGATCGGAGACGAGGCGGTGCTCGATCCCGACTGCGAACTGATTGAAAGCGGACTGCTGGACTCGCTTGCCATGATTGAGCTTCTTGATGCGCTGATTGATGAGGGCGTTGAGCTTCAGATCACCCGCATTGACCGCGAAATGCTGAAAACGCCGGCACTGATTCAGAAGCTGGCGGACGAAAATTCATAAACGGCAAGGAGCAGGAAATGATGAACGAGCAAGCCGAACGAATGAAACAGGGAAAGCTCTATCAGCCGATGGACGACGGAATTTTTGAAGAGCAGCTTCTCTGCCTTGAAAAGCTGTATGATTACAATATGACAAGACCGACCGAACAGGAGAAAAGAGAGAAGCTTTTAAAAGAGATGTTCGCCGAAATCGGTGAAAACTGCTATATCGAGCCGCCGCTTCATGCAAATTTCGGCGGAAAGCACGTTCATTTCGGCGACTGGGTCTATGCAAACTTCAACCTGACGTTGGTGGACGACGGGCATATTTATGTCGGAAACGACGTGATGTTTGCGCCGAATGTTGTTGTGGCGACAGCCGGCCACCCGATTGACCCGACGCTGAGAAGCAAAGGACTGCAGTTTTGTGCCGACGTACACATCTCAAACAATGTCTGGATCGGTGCCGGAGCGATTATTATGCCCGGTGTGACAATCGGCGACAATACGGTAATCGGCGCCGGAAGCGTTGTCACAAAGGACATTCCGCAAGGTGTTGTGGCGTTCGGAAATCCCTGCCGTGTTGTGCGCGAAATCGGGGAAAAAGACAGGGAAACCTTCTTCAAAGACAGAAAAATAGAGCCTGAGCTTTTTGACTGAAGCTCAGGAGCCAAAAATGTTAAAAAGCGGCAAGCCGGGAAGCCTGCCGCTTTGGTTTTATTCAATTTCCAATGTCTTGGACTTCGGCGAATCCTCATCTTTCTTCGGAAGCGTCAGCTTCAGAACGCCGTTGTCGTATTTGGCCTTGATTTCATCGGTTTTTATGCCCGAAACGTCAAACTGTCTGGAGTAACAGCCGTAGGATCTTTCTCTTCTGATGACCTTGTGGTGGCTGTCTTTTTCCTCGGTCTTAGAATGTCTTTCGGCCTTTACGGTCAGGATATCGTCCTTGATATCAAGCTTGATGTCTTTCTTATCAAAGCCCGGAAGATCGGCTTCAAGCAGATAGCTGTCGCCCTCGTCGATCAGGTCGGTCTTAAACTCGGCAAGATCCGAAGTGCCGAAGAAGCTGTCGAACGGATAAAAGAAGCTTCTTTCGAATTCTTCCATGTCACGGAAGGGGTTATAAGCGTTGACATTGTGATTGTTGTTTCTGCGAGTAAGTTCAAACATAATTCATACCTCCAAAAATTAAAATAAGATTTAAAGTGGTTTGATTATGTCGCCCTGTTTTGATTCATTTATCCGGCAAGGTCGGCCGTTAGTCGGATATGGTTTTGATGTTCATGGGAATCATCTCTTTTTCTTTCTCTTTCTTTTTACAATTATCATTATAGCCTGAATCGTTGCAAAGTAGTTGCGAAAGTATGAATAAAATGTAAATATTAGCACTCTCGTGATAAGAGTGCTAATATTTTTGGAATTTCTTATAGAGTGCTAATTTTACTCACCGCTTGTCGGGTATATTCCGTCAGAATCAGCACTGTCTGCGCTTTCCGTTTCCGGTATTTGCGGCAGGGATTCGTAAAGCACAACGGCTTTGTGAAAAACATAAAGATAGTAACAGGAAACAACAAAGCCGGCGATTGTGCAGATAATGGCAATCGGTGCAAATACAATGTAAGCGTAACTGCAAAGCTCAAAAACCGCTCTGAAAATCCAGATTGTTTTAAGCTGTTTACTGTTCAGGTCAACAAGAATGCTTTGCTCAATACTTGCGATTCCTTTTATAATCGAATACGAAATATACAGGGAAACGGCGGAAGCAACCAAACCGAAAGGAACAAAGAAATAGCCGAGACTTGCGGAGACCGTCAATAAATCCATCACATATAAAACCGCGCTGTAAATTCCCATGCCCACGGCAAACGGGCGGGCAGAGGAAAAAACGGGATAACGGCATGAAAGCTCATTAAGGCCTTTTACGATGAAGATATAACCGATAAAGCTCGGAATCAGTCCGACTTTGACCGCTTCAAAGTTCAGGTCGAAATTGAAAAAAACAAAAATCATTCCGATAAAAATATTTCTCATTCATTTTCCTCCATGGCCGTGACTTAGTTGATCCGAAAGCCGTGAATCAATACTTGCCGAGATACTTGTCGATCTCCCACTGGGAAACTCTTGTGCGGTACTCACGCCATTCCTCTTTTTTGGCGGCAATGTACTTTGTGTAAACGTGCTCTCCGATCTTTTCCCGCATGAAGTCGCTGTGCTTGAATTCGGTGAGCGCTTCACCGAGTGTTCTCGGTAGCATCTCGATGCCGGCGTCCTCACGCTCGTGCGGCGTAAGGTCATAAATGTTTGTATCGGTTGCCGGCGGTGGAGTAAGATTGTCTTTGATTCCGTCAAGGCCGGCAAAAATCGAAGCGGCAATTTCCAGATACGGATTGGCGGCAGGGTCGGGATTGCGAAGCTCGATTCTTGTTCCGAGTCCTTTTGCGTAAGGAATACGGATCAGCGGACTTCTGTTTTTGGCGGACCACGCAATATAAACGGGGGCTTCATAGCCGGGAACCAGACGCTTATAGGAGTTTACGATCGGATTGGTTAAAATCGTCATGCTCTTTGCGTGCTTCATCAGACCGGCGATAAAGTTATAAGCCGCCGCCGAAAGACCGAAGCTGTCGCTTTCGTCATAAAATGCGTTCCGGTCGTCCTTGAACAGCGAGATATTCGTATGCATACCCGAGCCGCAGATTCCGAAAATCGGCTTGGGCATAAACGTTGCGTAAAGGCCGTGCTGATTGGCAAGATTCTTGACGACAAACTTGAAGGTCATGACGTTGTCGGCGGTTTTCAAGGCTTCGTCGTATTTGAAGTCGATTTCGTGCTGAGCGGGTGCGTTCTCGTGGTGGGACGCTTCAATCTCGAAGCCCATATTCTCGAGCGCGAGACAGATTTCCTTACGGCAGTTTTCGCCGCGGTCAACGGGACCTAAATCGAAATAACCGCCGGCGTCGTGGGTCTTGGTTGTCGGTCTTCCGTCCTCGTCAAGATGGAACAGGAAAAATTCGCATTCCGGACCGACGTTGACCGAGTAGCCCATGTCGGCGGCTTCCTTGATTGCTTTTTTGAGTACATAACGCGGATCACCCTCAAACGGAGTACCGTCCGCATGATAAACGTCACAGATCAGTCTTGCCGTCTTGCCCGAAACGGAACGCCACGGCAAAATCACAAAGGTATCATAATCCGGGTGCAGACACATATCGGATTCTTCGATCCGGACAAAGCCGTCGATTGACGAGCCGTCAAAGGCGCATTTGTTGTCCAGTGCCTTTTCGAGCTGGCTCGCAGTGATCGAAACACTTTTCAGCATGCCCAGAATATCGGTGAACTGAAGACAGATAAATTTAACATCCTGCTCCTTTACCATGCGCAGAATGTCCTCTTTGGTATATAGGCTCATTTTTCGTTCCTCCGTATAAATAATAGAGATACAATTAAATATTAGCATTTAGCGGGATATTTGTCAACAAAATATGCCGCTTGTTTTTGTGCATTTAGTAGATTAAATCGCCAGAAGTCGGTTTTTCTTGAAAAAACCGGGTCAATTTTGTATAATATAAAATGCATTTCAAATACGGAGGAATCACTATGTCAGAAAAACAGGAAAAACTCAATTACAAACGAACCTTTCTGATAGGTCTGGGCTTTATGGCTTGTATGCTGCTTTGGTCGGTCTACAACTCCTATGTCCCGGTTATCTTAAGAGGTAAGTTTACCATGCTCTTTGACGGCGGAGCGGGCGAAGCCCTTTCGTCTAACGCTGCGCTGAAATGGATAACGGTGCCGCTTCTTGTCAATGTCGTTATGACGATCGACAACATTTTCGGCGTTATCTTCCAGCCGTACTTCGGCAAAAAAAGTGACTCGACAAAGTCAAAGTTCGGCAAGAGAATGCCTTACATCATCATCGGACTTCCGATCTGCGCCTTTTTCTTCTGCTTTATTCCGGTTGCGGCCTCGGTGAAGGCGGCGGGACTGAGCATCATTCTGATGATGTCGGTCATCATCTGCTTTAACTTTGTTATGTCCGTATGGCGTTCGCCCGTTGTTTCGCTTATGCCGGACTTCACGCCGTCGAATCTTCAAAGCGACGCCAACGCCGTTATCAACATTATGGGCGGCGTCGGTCAGATCTTCGGCTTCATCATCGGAACGATTGTTTCCGCCGTTGTCGGCCTTCTGGGCTTTACGGCTATGGCGTCCTCACTGACGGCGAAAACCGATGAGGCGACGGGCCGTATCCTTGATGCCGCCGGTAACGTAACGGAAAATTATCCGAACTACACACCGATTTTTGTTGTGGCGGCGGTCATCTCCGTCCTTTGCCTTGTCGCTCTTGTTGCTTTTTATAAGAAAAACAGCAAGTATGACCTTTCGGCCAAGGTTGAAATCGAACATAAAGACGGCGAAAAGCCGAAGAAAATCAAGATTCGTGACCTTCCGCTCACAAAAGGCGAAAAAAAGAGCCTTATCGTTATGCTTCTTGCCCTCTTCCTTATCAACAACGCAACCGAGGCGATTATCCCGAACTTTACGAACTTTGCGCAAAAGACGCTCAAGGTTGAGCCGATTTATTCGACTCTGATGATGGCTGTTTTCGCCGTTTCTCTTGCCGCTTTCGGTATTCCCGCCGGTATGCTCGGAAGAAAGGTCGGCCGTAAAAAGACAATTATCGGCGGTCTGATCGGAATTGTCGTCATGTTTGCGATTTATCTTACTGCGTCTCAGCTTTCATCGAGCAAAACTCTTGTCTGGGTTATGCTCTGGATTGCTTTGATTGTCGGCGGCGCCTGCGTCGGCTGCGTCAACATCAACACCTTACCGCTTGTTCTTGCCATCGGCGGAAGAGAGTTTGTCGGAACCTTTACGGGTTACTATTACACCGCTACATTCTCCGCGGCGGTAACCGGCCCGATCCTTTGCGGACTTGTCATCGGTCTTTTCAACGAGGACTACAACTTCATGTTCCTTTTCTGCGCCATCGCGTTCCTTCTGGGTCTGATCGTCATTTCGTTCGTCAAGCACGGCGAGGTTTCCAAGGACGAGGACACCGAGTGGCTCGACAAGGCAGTTGAGGAAGCCGGAGATTAATCTATTTTAAAGGAGATTTTTATGGCAGAGAAAAAAATGAAGCTTAACGTCAAAAAGACGATTCTCACCGGTTTCGGCTTTATGGCGACTTCCATCGCATGGGCCATTTATGACCCGTACATTACCAAAATACTCAACAGACTGCTTTCCGAATCGGCGTTCGTCTCAAATCTGAGCGCAAAGCTGAACGAGGCGGCTCCGTGGCTGGCCTCCCTTGCAAGAGCGCAGGGCGAGGACGTCGGCTTCGGTGCAAGCATCACGCTGGTTCCCTTGTTCATCGGCTTTATCATGACGTTCGACAACATCTTCGGCGTTATCTTTCAGCCGACCTTCGGAAAGCTTTCCGACCGTTGTCATTCCAGACTCGGCAAGCGCCGCCCGTTCATCGTCACCGGCGCTCCGATTTCGGCTGTTCTGTTTGCGCTGATTCCGATTATTGCGAACAAGACAAACAGCATTGCCGCTACCATGGTATTCATCATTCTTTTCGTTTTCGTCATGTCCCTGTGGCGTGCGCCCGTTGTTGCGCTCATGCCCGACCTGACCCCGCCCGAGCTTCGCTCCGAGGGTAACGCAATCATTAACCTGATGGGCGGCGTCGGCAGTCTGATCGGAATGATCGCCGGAACGCTTGCAAGCTTAATCTATGTTGCTCTTTTCGGCACATACACAGACGAGTCTCAGACTTTCCCGATTGTTTTCATGATCGGTTCCGTTGTCATGATCGCCGGTGCTCTGGTGCTCTTATTCTTCGTTAAGGAAGAGGACAGCCGCATTCAGGTCAAGATGGAAGAGAATCTTGCTCTGGACGCCGAAGCAAAGAGAAAGGCCGAAAAGGAAGCGAAGAAAGCCGAAAAAGCCGCAAGAAAAGCCATGAAGCTTTCCGCCGGCGAAAGAAAGAGCCTTGTTTTCATGCTCATCTCTCTGTTCTTCCTGTTCTGCGGAACGAATGCCATTACAACGTTCTTCTCTTTGTTTGCGGCCGAAATTCTTCATCTTGCAACCGCAAAAGCAACGATCCTGATGGCGATTTTCGCTGTCTGCTCCGCCGCTGCGGCAATCCCGGCAGGCAAGCTCGGAACAAAAATCGGCAGAAAGAAAACCATTCTTGCCGGTCTTTCGATCTTCATGGCGGCGTTCATCGTCTTTTTCGGCGTGTTTACCATCATGCTTGCCTCTGACGGACTTTCGACCACGAAATACGTTTCCGCCAACAAGGTTTATGCAAACATTGACTCGGCCATCAGCCAGGTCAATACTGCGAACAAAAAGGCCGCCGGAGATGACGGCGAATATACGGCACTCACCTTTGACGGCTTCGTGGAAGAATACCTGAAAGAGGGCATGCCCGAAAACAGCGAATACGCAAAGGTTGACGCCGCTCTCGACGAAAAATCGGGCGGAGACTTCAGCTATGATTCGCTCATCAAGGTCAGCCGTGACATTCTCGGAAAAGAGGTCGAAGACGGCGATTATGCCGGTGCGATGCTCAATATCAAAACTTCGGTTGACGGAGTTGTAAAAATTCTTGCCATTCTCATTTTCCCGGTTCTTATCTTAGGCGGTGCGGCAAATATGTTCATCACCGTCAACACGCTTCCGCTTGTTCTTGAAATCGGCGGACTCGAAAAGGTCGGAACCTTTACCGGATATTACTACACCGCGACCTTCTCCGCTCAGATCGCTTCTCCGATCATTTACGGCTTTGTCGCGATGGTCAGCGGAACGTATATGTCCCTGTTCTATTACAGTCCCATCGCCTTTGCTTTGTGCCTGCTGTGTCTCCTCTTCGTCAAGCACGGCGAAGCCATTCCCCAGGAAGTCGTCGACAAAATCGAAGAAGAAAACGCCGACTAGGTCGCAAGGCGACACCAATGCCGGGGTAGTTTGTAGGAAACCTTCACCTGACTGCCCGAGCCGGTCGCATGGCGACACCAATGCCGGGGTAGTTTGCAGGAAACTTTCACCTGACTGCCCGAGCCGGTAGATTCATCTGGCTTGTAAGTCGGGTCGCGTGGCGACACCAATGCCGGGGTAGTTTGCAGGAAACTTTCTACCCGACTGCCCGAGCCGGTCGCATTGCAACTCCAATAGTCGGGTCAGGCAGTACTAAAATTCAAAAATACAGCCCGTGGTGTAAATCGGGCTGTATTTTTTTCTGTCGGTTGGTTTGTTTTTTCTCCCCCCTGACTTTTTCTCTTTGCCTGTATCTATCAATCGGACGGTCTGTTCTCTTATTCTTTGACTTCTTCTATATCTTTACTTTTGCGCTAATGCCGCGCGGGCACATACCAAGTAGAAGAAACTACTTTCACGGGA
>JBJFHV010000265.1:0-10481 GCA_051894015.1 Acutalibacteraceae bacterium
TGTTCTCCTCGACAATTCTGATATCGTTTTCCGTGGCGTGCCGGACAACCGCCTTTAAAGGCGCAGTGATTTCATCGTCAGAAATCTCACGGTTCGAAAGCGTTACTTCGCCGAACTCAAGTCCCCTCGCCGTTTCAACAATTACCTTGTCGCCTTTTTCAAGTATATTTCCGTTGGGGTCAAAATAATATGTTTTGCCCGCATCTTTAAATCTGACGCCGACAATTACTGCCATTGTGTATCATCCTTTCATTGTTTCAGTTTTATATCGTAAAATACGCTGCAAAGCCTTGTAAGAAGAAGGTTTGCGTTAGCCGATGAATTCAGATTATCCATCAGGTCATTCGTTGCGTTAATGTATTCCAGCAACTTTTTTTCGGTAAAAGAAGCACTCAGCAGCTTTACGGACTGTTCTTCCCTTTCATGAATACTGTTTCTGACGCCGTTTTTATAGGCAAGAGCGTCCGCAAATATCATATAAAGAGCCGAGATAACATCGGGAAGCTTTTGCTTTTCTTTTTGAAAGACAGCAGTCTGACATAAAAAATCAAACTCCGTTTTTTTGCAAAGTGAGTAGATCAACTCTTCGGCAAATGTGTAAGCCTCTTCCAAAAGCTCCCGGTCGTCACTCTTTTCTTCGGCACTGACAGAATAATCCGTTGCCCGGGAAAGAATTGTTTCGAGCAAGGCTGACTTGGACTTGCAGGTCAGAATGAATGTAACATAAGGCGCCGGTTCTTCGAACACCTTCAAAAGTGCATTCTGCGCCTGCGGATTCATATACTGTGCTTCGTGAATAATAAAAACACTTTTATCGCAATCGTTCGGCACAAGCGTTGCCTCATGCTTCAGCTGTCGGATCCGGTCCACCTTGATACCGGACGATGAATCATCTTTGAAAACGTAATGGATATCCGGGTGGCTTTTGCTATCGGCCTTTTTACATCCCGCACACACTGAACAAGGCTTATCCTTATCGGAAAGGCATACCGTCGCTTTCGCAATTTCAGCAGCCGCTTTCAGTCTTGTTTCCGCGTTGCCTCCCTCAAGAATGAGGGCATGAGAAAGTCTTCCGCTTTTCACGGCGGTCTCAATTTTATTTTTAAATTGTTCGCTTACATCAAGACCGTCAAACACGTTGAATCCTCCGTAAAAAACAATTATGTCACACCGCAAACACGATATTTTATATTATACAACAAATCGTCAAAAATAACAACCGTTTTCCTTCATCTTACGCTGTTGAAATTATACTGATTTAATACTGTATTGACATCTTCGGGAAAATTAAAGTCAGTCGGCCTATCGGGATATTCATTTCTTTGCCATATCCAACGGTTTTCAAGTCTGAACCAATCAATCTTTTCTTCTTTGCTGCCGGAAAGAGAAGAAATACAGTTTTCAATCCATTTTTCCCATCTCATCAAATAGAAATCCGAAGTAAGACCCGACCATTGTTTATTCGAATAGTCGGCAAGTCCGCCTTCGTTTGCCGCCGCACGCGTACCTGCCCATGTTGTGATGAGAGCACGGGCATTAAACTCGAAGATATGCTTCGTAAACTCATCAAATCCGTCTGCAAGCTGCTTGGCCTGATTGAGCCAGCTGCCCAGAAGGAATTCTTTTCTTCGCGAAAGCAATTGATCGTTAAATTTAATCATAGATATGAATTTATCACTGACTTTCATAAATTCAATCAGATCTCTTTTTTTATAAGCGTCAATCATCTTTTGTTGGTATTCGGCGGCTGTATTGGAAATTACCTGCTTTAACAAATCAACGAGATCAAACATATACCCGTCAAAAGCCTTGCACTCATCATAACAGCCGGCAAAAAGAGAAACGGCCTTTTCAAATTCGGTTTTATCATATGCAACAACATTATTTCCCCACGTTGAGGGAGATTTCACCTTGAAAGACGGTCTGGCATTGACAATAGATTCGGGTGCCCCCTCGCCGTTTTCATTCAAATCCGGATTATAAACCGTGTCGTTTAAAAGAAGTAACGCTTTATACATTTTTTCGCTGCAGCTTCCGTAACGTCTTTCGGCATAGCCTCTCAGCCATTCTTTCAGGTCAATCGGTTCCGGCTTTCCGCTTTCTGACCATGCGGTTTCAAAGAATAAGTCGTAAATGATCGGATTGGAAAAGGTTGCCTCAGGTGTTATACCGATGCCCTTCATATAATCCGCTTGCGAATACGCGTTCGCAATCTCGGCTGCAATGGTTCTGAGATGGCCGTGCAAACCCATTCGTCCGCCGAAATTATTGAGCATACAATAAACCCAGGGCGTTGATTGAAATTCTTTTCCGAGATAGTTTTTCCACCTGGGCTTTTTTTCGGCATACAGATCAAGAATAAGAGCATGATCCTTATTGGCACCGATTCCGTCAAGCAGCCGTTTTGACGGATTTTCTCCCCAGGATTGAATAATCCATATTCCGTCAGGATCGTTTTCGAGAATAGAAGAAATAATTTGTTTTCCGACATTCTCGATTTTCATTCTTCCGCTTTTGCCGCCTTCATGGAAAGGATCGGTCGCATAATAGTGCGATACCTCGCCGAAAACATCTTTCTGACACCGATAAAACAGCCGGGCAAGCATTCTGTAGGTTTCGCTGTCGGTTTTGAGCATATACGGTCGGTCGAGTGCATTCCATTTGCCTTGCGGAATGACCGGAGAAGCGGGTATATGCTTGCGGATATCAACAGGAACCATTCCCGAATATCCCTGCAAAACAGGCTGCATTCCCATCTTTCTCATAAAAAGATGATTGCGCCTTGCAAGCTCGGTATGCTTTTCAAAAAAGCCGTCAGGAAGCGGTCCGCCGACACCGAAAATATTTGCCATGTTGAACCACGCATAATAAGCCGGACCCGTAATAAAAGCTTTGACTTCGTCCATGGTGTAACCGAGTGCAAGCAAAAATCTTCTATATACTTCCTCAATTGCCGTAATATCAAGAACCACATTGACCCCTTGAAGAGCCAGCCGGTCAAGCTCTTTTTGCCATTCGTCCTCCTGCCAGAACGCCATGGTATAAGAAAGAGCACAGTAATTATAAGAATACCGGACCTGAAACGGCGTCTCTCTGTACAGGCGGCCTTCAACATTCGGAAGCTTTTCCGGCATATTTACATTGTTTCCGACCTGTGAAATATGAACGCCGCAATACTGCTTATAGTAATAATTTAACCCGGCGGCGGCGCTGACTCCGCTGTTGGCTTTGATCTTTATCCGATCGCCGTGATCGGTGATTTCGAAATATTCGCGGCCGTTATCGTCAATTTCAAACAAAAAGCGGTCCGCATACTTTTCACCGATTGTCCGTCCGACAAGAGCGTACAGCTCGTCAATGGTATCTTTTTCGGTAAGATTTACGTTATACGGACTGTTGCAGTAGTCATCGGGATATTTAATTGCCTTCTGTGTCAATTCGTCTCCCGTCTTTTTTCCGAACACAGAAATGTTTTTAATGCTGATAAAATCCGATGATGAAACATATTTAATATATATACGAAGTGCACATGACTTGAAATTGCAGTCAAACGAATACTCACCCTTAGTTAACGTCTCGCTGTCCTGACAGAGCTTTTCTTCAAAATTGACGCCGTCTGTGCTGGAATACACAGAAAACAGGCTGTAACCGTCCTTGTTCATCTCAATTTTCAAACCGCTGATCTGATAATAACAGCCGAACGAGATATCGATATATCCCGGATAAGCTTTTCCGATCCACTTCGTTCTCGGCTTTCCGTCAAAAGCTTTATAAATATCCTCATTATTTGAGCTTGAAAAGAGCATATCTCTTTCAAAATGAATTATATTTTCGCTCACATCAATCATCTCCGATATAACATTCTTGTTGATTTTAATAGAAAAACGCTCAATAGTCAACAAGAAACGAATAAAAAGTATTTCTTTCGCCTTTTTACCCGCTCTTTTTTATTGTAAATCGGAATTATATGTAAAAAATTTACAACTTTTCGTTTAAATCCTGTATTTGGTACTTGATATTTTCATAATTTATGATAAAATGAACTAAATCGATTTAAGGAGGTTATGACGATGGCATACGTAATTAGCGGCGATTGCATTTCCTGCGGTTCCTGTGCTGACGGCTGCCCGGTCGGCGCAATCAGCGAAGGCGACGGTCAGTACGTTATTGATGCTGATTCCTGCATCGAATGCGGCGCTTGTGCAGACGGTTGCCCCGTAAGTGCAATCAGCGAGGGCTAATCGGCATAAATTAACAGGGTTGCTAAGGCGACCCTGTTATTCTTTTTTTGAGATGTTTGCTGTGCAGATTTTGCACAGCTTTTTTCTTAACTTGCCGCCTGTTGTTTCGTACTGACGACTTCTTCCATCATATCAGCGGCAAAAACCGCATACCCTTTTTTCGGATCATTGACAAAAACATGGGTGACGGCACCGACAAGCATACCGTTTTGAAGAATCGGACTTCCGCTCATCCCCTGAACAATTCCTCCGGTTATGTTCAACAAACGCTTGTCTGTAATTTCAATGATCATGTTACGATGTTCCGTGTCGCTTTTATCAACCTTTACAATATTGATTTCAAACTTTTGCGGACCGCTTTCGTCTACTGTGGAAATTATTTCAGCCTTTCCTGTTTTCACTTCATTTTCAAGAGCTATCGGTGTAAGATTTCCGTCGCACTTTTCCGTTAAAAAAGTACCGTAAACGCCTAACGCGTTATTTTTCAGAAGTAAACCTGTTGTCTGAGAGCTGAATGTTCCGCAAAGCTCGCCCGCCTGCCCTGATTTTCCTTTGTAACACCCGCAAATTTCAGCTTTCACCGTGTCTCCGTATGCCATAGGTAATATTTCCCCTGTATCTGCGTCACATACCGCGTGGCCGAGTCCGGCGAACATACCGGTCTCTTTGTCATAAAAGGTTAAGGTGCCGATTCCTGCAGCACTGTCTTTAATCCATAACCCGGCTCTCAGTTTTTGCTCCGAAACAGAATATGCAGGAACCAAAGTAACTGTCATATCTTTGTTTTTCCGTCGTATGACCACGGTAAATGATTGATATCCGGTATTGCTCAGTATTTGAGCGACTTTATCACAGCTGTTAACTTTCTCGCCGTTAATCGAAATGATACGGTCTCCTTTTTTGATTCCGGCGTTTTCGGCCGGATTTACTTTACCGTTTTGGGTTTCAACTTCTTGTGTTCCGACGATCAAAACACCGTCTGTATATATCCTCAGCCCGAAGATTGACCCTGAAACGACAACATATTGTCTTTTTCCGACGGTAACGGTTGAATCTTTGATCGGTATCGCATTGAAAAGACTTATTTTAACAGTATAACTGCCGCTTTTACTGTATTCTTTCCATGAACTTGTTCCGCTTTTATCTTCATATGTGACAGTAAAAAGTCTGTTGACGCTTATTTCTTCGTTTGTCAGTTTGTGCAGTTCGTCGGGTACTGCATAAAATCCGTATACCATCAAAGCAAGCAGAGAAGTCACAACAGCTATACAAATAAATTTTAAAGCTTTCAAAAATTTCATGTTTGTTTTCACCTCCGATGCGACTTTTGAATCGCAATAATAATTTAGGCAAAAACAAAATCAAATATAATCGGTAAAATGAGCCGAAAAAAACAAGCCGACGAAAAATAAACACGTCGGCTGTTTGGTAAATTTTTCTTCAAATTCAATAAGATTCGTTGAGCAAATTCATAATAATACCGGCAGCTCGCTCGGTCGAATGACCGTCGCAGGCGCCTAGTTCTTTTTCTTTAAAGCGCTGCATTGCTTCGGTATTGTAATCAACATGGGCGTTTCGGACGGTTTCCAACAATTTTTCACTGTCGTATATGATTTCGCCCGGCAAATCCTTATCATAGTCCAGATAAAAATCTCTTTCATACGTATTATGGTCGGGACAATAAAAAACCAAAGGACGGTTCAGAAGAGCTGCATCAAAAATAATCGAAGAATAGTCTGTGATCACGACATCGGCCACGCTTAAAAGCTCGGTCGTCGATTCAAAAGTATAGTCTTTGACGCGAGAATAGATATGCGTGCTGAAAAATTCCTTTTTCATTACCGGATGACGTCCGACAATAAAGACCTCGTCGTCATCAAGGTCGTCGTTGAGCTTAGCCCAGTCAATACACGGATCAAAATCGACAACCGATCCGTAAGATTCACGGAAAGTCGGAAGATACACATACACTTTTTTATTTTTCAAAAGCGGATGCTTTGTTACGATCAGATCCTTTTGATTTTTCATGTTCTGCGAGTCGATCAGACCGTCGGTACGCGGAGATCCGACCGGTTTGATGATATCAAGATCCACGCCGAAAGCATGCGCGTAAAACTGACGGACATACTCAGACGAAACGCAGACAACATCATACTGGGAATGCGTATTGTATTCTTCAATTCTTGTAAGCTTAGACGGCGCGTCAAGACCAAACCGCTTAAAAGCGCCGGACGCATGCCACAGCTGAACAAGCTTTTGTTCCGGTCTGAGCCTTATATTGCGAAGATATTTAAAATAGTCGTCGGTAACCAGCACCTTACTGGTCAGCATATAGTACTTGACTTTCAGGATATCTTTCAGAGAATGCGGAAGCATCTTGGCGAAAACCACTTTCCTGCAATCGCAGGCTTTATACACATAATCAATATTTTCAAGAAGCGTGCCATTGCATCTGATTGTATAAAAGAATACACGTTTTTTTATACGCATTTTACCGAAAATGAAAACCAGAACACGTCCGATCAAATTGACGGCAAGGCGCTTTAAGCGGCCGGCTGCCGAAGCAATTTTTCGCTTCTGATTTTTCAAAGTAACCGCCGAATAATAAACGGATTTATATTTTCGGTAAAGAGCTTTACAATCAGGCGGCAAACAGTCCTGTTCATCTTTCAGAAGCTTCAGGGCTTCTTCTTCGGTATAAGGCAGATAAGCACCGCGATGATAAAGCTTCTTGAATTTTGAATGCTCATAAAGCTTATACATATCCCGGACAGGATTGTCTGAAAAAGAAAAATGAATTCCTTTCAGATGATCCGTGCGAAACAGCTTATTGCAAAAGAACAAATCCAGCGCAAACATACTGTCCCCCGGCTCAACCCTTGTTGTATCCATGCTTGAATAAAAACTGAGGTCCGAAAATGAGTACTCACTTGTTTTATGTCCGTCAAATTTTGTAAGCGGTGACGTTGTGAAGCCGTATTTTTCTCCGCTTTGATGAGCAGCGTAATGGCGCATCAGGATTTTCGGATTCAGCCTTGCAAAGCCGTCCTGATACATAATATACTTTGTCCGGCATTCGGACAAGGCAGTGTCCTTAAAATCAGCAAGCGACTGTGCTTCAATAAACCGGACATTCGGAAAATCAATCCATTTTTTCGGAAAGATATCTTTTAATCTGCTGTCAACAAGAAGTTCAAAGCACGGCATCGTTTGTTCGAAAACGGACGACACCTGAATTTCCAGCCGTTTTTCATGCAGATGCCCTCTTTTTTCGCTTTTTCCGATACAGACTGTCACTCTCGGGCTTTCAGCCATCTCGGCCTTATTGTCAATCAGACGTCCGTCATAAAAAATATCTTTATTCATGGAAAAAAGACGTTTGCGGCCGGCTCCCGAAAGTTTTGATATCAACTGATTCAAAATATCGACATATCGCTTGATTTCATGATTCTCCAATGACCAGAAATGGCGGTAATAGCTGTAAAGCAGAACCGTAATTTCCTTGAGTATCAGCTCGTCAATGTAGCAGACGGATACCTTTTTTAACTCTTTCCGGTCAAAATCCGAAACACAGCTGTCAAGGGATTTATGGAAAGCCTCGTGCGCGCGTTCAAGAATAAACTCATAGGCATCAAGATAATGTTCAATCGGAAATTCCGCCACGCCGCTGTTCATGACGGGGATAACATAGCTTGCGGCACCTTTTGACGAACAGACAATGACGTTGCTTTCAAAAGCGAACGGCAGTGTAAAGGCTGCCTCTCTGGCTTTTCCGAACGCACTGAATTCAAGACCGAGCTGTTTGATTTTTTCTTTCTTGAATAGCTTGTTGGTGACCGACGGATTCCATATCAGGTCGGTATCAAATTTGTCGGTTTTTTTGCGACCGGACAGGATTCCGCTACTTTTGAAAATATGTTTTCCGTAGATATCGGAACTTGCCATCGGCGCAACACAAAGGTCGGCATCTTCCTTTTCTGCCTTTTGATACATATCTTCGATTAAATCTTTTGTGAAAATTACACTTGCGTCACCGAAAGATAAATATTTTCCTTTTGCGATTGATATACCGTAATTTCTTGCAAGAGAATAACTGTATTTATCAACACGATGATACTGAAATCTCCTGTCCGAGCAGTAGCTTTTCATAATCTCGGCAGAGCTGTCGGTTGAATCGGCATCAATCATAAGAACTTCTATTTGCTTAAAGGTTTGATTTTTAATCGAATCAAGCGCCGCTTTCAGATTTTTTTCATCGTTATGAACCGATATGATTATTGAAACTTTTACTGACAAAAAATCTCAACCTTTCTGATTTATCATGACTCGTCAACGGACGGAGAAACTAGGGTTAAAGCATCAAGAAACTGGCTGTCAGATGCAAGCTGTTTGGTCTTTGTCTTAAGCTCTGATTCTAAATCCGGTGTCAGACCGACTGAATTGAAGCTTTCACTCCGGTAAGGTTTGACCTCGCCGACTGCAAGCAAAACGGCGCTTCCGTCAGAAAGGCGGAACACATCACGCTTGAGTCCGATACCTTTGGTTGTGTTTCCGACAAGTTCGGCTTTTCCGAAATCTCTCATATTGCAGGCGAACAATTCGGCAGCAGCCGCAGTGTTTGCGTTAATCAACACAGCCGTCGGCAGATTGACCTCTCCGGATTCAGTCGTATATTGCTCGACAATTTTTCCGTCAGAATCAACAACAGCCGCAGCAGGAGAAGAAGTATCATTAATCGGTACAAATATATCAAGTACCTGCATACATACATCAAAATTGGTACTGGCATTGTTTCTTACATCAATGACGACAGCTTTCAGCCCCGAAGAAACGATTTTATCAACAGCGGCCTGAACTTGCTCAGGCGTCGAAGCATAAAAATCAGAAATTTTTATATATCCGACATTTCCGTAAATTTTTGATGAAACTGATTTGGCTTCATATCCTTTTACGATATTTACGGTTGTATCATTCTTATCTCTCCTGTATGTAATATTGACACTCGTAAGCTTATCACCGGACAACTTCGCTTCCATATCATTATAGTTATTGGCGTCAATCATTATGCCGTCAAAAGCAATAATGACATCGCCGACAGCAAGGCCTGCACTTTGCGCCGGGGAATCATCATAAACATCGGTTACTTCGATATAGCCTTTCTTGTTTTTCTGATACTCGATTCCGATTCCCGACATTTCACCCTGCGTCTGCGCAATATAATCACTGTATTCGTCAGCGGACAAAAAGCGGGAATAATTATCCCCGAGTCCGTCAATATAGCCGTGGGCAAATGCAAGCTCAAAGCTGTCCTCGTCTTTTTTTCCGTAATAATTATTATTGATAATTTTATCGAGTTCATCAATGATTTTATATTTTTCGATCTTTTCCGGCAAAGCTCCGAGAACATTATTGTATCTGTCGCTGACAACAGAAACGGTCACAGCACAGGAAACCGTTATTGCAATACATAGTAAGCCGATGGCGATTCCCAAGGGAATTTTCTTGCTCATACTGCTTCCCCTTTCAAACTTATTTATTATTGGCAACCACTAAAAAAAATGTCCGGGCATTCGTCATAATGCCAAAACGCCTTGAGTTTTTTGCAGATTGCCCGTTGATAAAGCACAATCAGAGGGGCAGAAAATCTACCCCTCGAAAAAGATTTACGGTTTTTTGACATAATTGAGCGGATTCTGTTTTGCTCCGTTATATCTGATTTCAAAATGAAGATGCGGTCCCGTTGAGTTACCGGTCGAACCGACATTGGCTATATGCTGTCCCTTTGATACGCTTTGACCGGTACTGACGCTCAGACTTGAACAATGGCCGTACAAAGATACAAAACCGTCGCCGTGATCGATAATAACGTAGTTGCCGTATCCCCGGTTGCTCCAAACGGCTGTGATAACAGTTCCTGCACGGGAAGCATATACAGGCTTTCCGTAAATTCCGCCGCCGGTAATATCAATACCGCCGTGGAAGCTCCAACCTGAAATGCTTGCACTTCTGTTTCCGTAGCCACTGCTGATATAACATGATGCGCTGCCCAAAGGCCAAGCCCATGAATCATTGGAAGCATAGGAACCGCCGGAAGCCGCCGGTGTTCCCGAAGAAGAACCGCCGGAAGATGACGAAGTCGACGGAGCCGACGGGTCATTATTGGAGGCCGGAAGCGTAGACGCCTGCGTTGTGGTCGGTTTGGTTGTCGCCTGATAAGCCTTAATGATCCGATCAATTTCC
>JBJFHV010000266.1:0-2151 GCA_051894015.1 Acutalibacteraceae bacterium
GGTCACTTCAAAAAGGCTGACGTTGCCCCGAAGAAGGTTCTTCGCGAGTTCAGACTCGAAGATACCGCTTCTCTTAACGTAGGCGACATTCTCAAGGCTGACGTATTTGCCGCCGGCGACAAGGTAGACGTTGTCGGAACCAGCAAAGGTAAAGGAACAGCCGGCGCAATCAAGAGATGGAACTTCTCAAGACTCAAGGAATCCCACGGTACAGGTCCTGTCGCAAGACATGCCGGTTCCCTCGGTGCCTGCTCCGATCCGTCAAGAGTTTACAAGGGAAAGAAGCTTGCAGGTCATCTCGGCGCAGAACGTGTTACAATCCAGAATCTCGATGTTGTCAAGGTTGACGCAGAAAACAACCTTATCGCCATCAAGGGTGCAATCCCCGGCCCGAAGAAGGGCATCGTTATGGTGGTCAACAGCGTAAAGAAATCATAAGAAAGGAGCCCAGCTAAATGCCTAACGTATCAGTTTTCGACGTAAACGGCAAAAAGGTCTCTGACCTCATGCTTGCCGACAGTGTTTTCGGAATCGAGCCCAACACTTCCGCCATGCACATCGCCGTTGTCAATTATCTTGCTAATCAGCGCCAGGGCACACAGTCAACCCTGACCCGCTCTGAAGTTTCCGGCGGCGGCAAAAAGCCCTGGAGACAGAAGGGAACAGGCCGTGCAAGACAGGGCTCAACAAGAGCTCCCCAGTGGTATCACGGCGGTATCGCACACGGTCCGAAGCCCAGAAGCTATCGCTTCACAATCAACAAGAAGGTAAGAAGACTTGCTATGAAGTCTGCTCTTTCCGCTAAGGTAGCGGCTGAAGAGATGATCGTTCTTGATTCTCTCAAGCTGGAAGCTATCAAGACCAAAGAAGTTGTTAAGGTACTTACCGCTCTTGAAACCGGCAAGAAGACGCTTATCGTTCTCCCCGAAAAGGACGACGTAATTTACAGAAGCGCAAGAAACATCGCAGGCGTTAAGGTTTCTCTTGTCAACACACTTAACGTTTACGATATCCTTAACTGCAACAGCATCGTTGTTCTTAAGGACGCAGTAGCAAAGATCGAGGAGGTTTATGCATAATGAGTAAGTTAGCACATGACATCATCCTCAAGCCCATCATCACAGAAGAAAGCATGATGGGAACCGCAATGAAAAAGTACACCTTTAAGGTTGCTAAGGACGCCAACAAGGCAGAAATCGCAAAAGCAGTTGAAGAGTGCTTCGGCGTTAAAGTCAAGAAGGTCAACACCATGAACTGCAAGGGTCACCTGAGAAGATACGGCCGCTATGAGGGATATACCCCGTCATGGAAAAAGGCAATCGTAACTCTTACAGAGGATTCCGACACCATCGATTTCTTCGACGGTCTCCTTTAATAACGAACCAACCTTAAAATAATTCCGACGGTAATGTATGGAGGCTGACATCCTTCGCTAAGCCGTCGTCAGGAGTGTGAATAAAATGTCAATTCGTGTTATGAAGCCTGTAACAAACGGCACCCGTAATATGTCGTATACAGACTACACCGGTCTTTCCAAGAACGGACCGGAAAGAAGCCTTCTTGCTCCCTTAAACAAGAAGAGCGGCCGTAACAGCTACGGCAGAATCACCGTTCGCCACAGAGGCGGCGGAAACAGAAAGAAATACCGCATCATCGACTTCAAGAGAGATAAGACAGGCGTTACCGCTACGGTCGTTTCCCTTGAATACGATCCCAACAGATCCGCTCACATCGCTCTTCTTCAGTACGAAGACGGCGAAAAGAGATATATCCTTGCTCCCGCTGACCTGAAGGTAGGCGACAAGGTTGTTTCGGGCGCTGACGCCGACATCAAGCCGGGCAACGCACTTCCCCTTGTCAACATCCCGACCGGTACTTTCGTTCACAACGTTGAGCTTTATCCGGGCAGAGGCGGCCAGCTTGCAAGAGCAGCCGGCAACGCAGCTCAGCTGATGGCAAAGGAAGGCGGCTACGCACTTTTGAGACTTCCGTCAACCGAGCTTCGCAAGGTTCCCGAAACCTGCATGGCAACCATCGGCACAGTCGGTAACGTTGACCACGAAAACGTTAAGATCGGTAAAGCCGGACGTACCCGTCACATGGGTATCCGCCCGACAGTCCGCGGTTCCGTCATGAACCCGTGTGACCACC
>JBJFHV010000267.1:0-2145 GCA_051894015.1 Acutalibacteraceae bacterium
AAGATGGTAAGGTCGGGCTCAACGCCGTAGTAGCCCTGCGCACCGGACATACCGATACGGAAGCCTGTTACAACCTCATCGAAGATGAGAAGTGCGCCGTACTTGCGGCAAAGTCTTTCAACGCCCTTGTTGAAGTCCTTGCTTAACGGTCTTGTACCGCTTTCGGGACCTACCGGCTCGATGAAGACAGCAGCTGTGCCGCCGTTGAGCTGATTTCTGCGAAGCTTCTTCTCAAGGTCGTGAAGATCGTTCGGGAAGAATTCCTGTGTATCTCTCATAAGGCGGATGGGAACACCGCTTGCCTGAGTGAACTTGGAGCCGGGGATACGGATACCGTAGCCGAGCTGATCGGACCAGCCGTGATAAGCGCCGCCCATCTTGAGGATGTGCTTTTTCTTGGTGGCAAGTCTTGCAACACGGCAAGCGCACATGCAAGCCTCGGTTCCTGAACCTAACATACGGAACATGTCAACTGACGGCATGGAGTCGGCGATCTTCTTGGCGAGTTTGTATTCAAACTCATGGAAAAGACCGGTGGACGGACCGCAGGTATTCAGAAGGTCGATAACCTGGTCACGGACTACCTTCGGGTTGGAGCCGAGAACGGTCGGGCCGCCTGCCTGAAGGAAATCGTAGTATTCGTTTCCGTCGATATCATAAAGCTTTGCGCCCTCTGCCTTTGTAAAAACAAGGGGGAACGGATAGTTGAAAGCAAGGTTATGCTGAACGCCGCCGGGGATAATCTGCTTGGCTTCGGTGATCATGGCCTTGGATTTCTGGCATTTCTTTTCAAAGTAGTTTTCTTCATAGTCCTTCAGTACTTCGGGCTTGATGGTGTAAATCGGCTGCTTGATCAGGTTGTCAAGTTTTTCGGTAACAGCCTCTGCGTCGAGATACTCTGTGATAGCAAATCTTGTATCCATTGCTATTCCTCCTAAAAAAGATTTTTTCCTCGGTGAGTCATCGCTCACTATTCCTTGACATTATACTCCAAAAACGGACAAAAGTCAATTATTATTATGATTAAAATCGAAGCTATTTTCTTGTGCATATTGCCGCAGAAAAGCTTTGTCCCGAAAAAACGGCTTTTTTCGGGACAGGCGGAGGAGCGCGGGTGCTTCGCGGGAGGTTTGCGGTAACGGTCAGCCCGGGGCGGCGCTTCAATCAAAACCCCGTGGGTTTTGATTCTTCGCCAAAGGCGAAGGGTTGAAGCCCGACAGGCAAAGCCTGCCGGGCTTCAACAAAAGCGCCGCCCCGGGCTGACCGCAGGCAGTCGGTTCCCGAAAAGCAACCCGACTTCCCTTTACGAAGCCGGGTTTTCTGCAATTTGCCATGGGATAGAACGCATTATAACGAATGGTTATCTGCTGTGCTTATACCACTTTGTACCCTTCGGCTTCAACAGCCGAACGGAGCGTTTCCTCTGATACATCTTTCGAAAGCGTCACAACCGCCGTTCCTTTTTCGTGGCTTACAGTTGCAGCTTCCACACTGTCGAGTGCTTCCAGACATTTTTTGACTCTTGCCTCGCAGTGAGGACACATCATACCTTCAATTCTGATTGTCTTTTCCATAGATAAAGTCTCCTTGTCGTGTTTTTTTATTCGTCTGACCTTTCGGTCATGTTTTGCCGAATGAATTTTGAAAAGATTCAGCCTTAACGCGTTTGTGACCACGCAAAAGCTTGAAAGACTCATCGCCGCGGCGCCGAACATCGGATTCATTTCCCAGCCGAGAAGCGAAATAAAGGCTCCGGCGGCAAGCGGAATGCCGACAGCGTTATAAAAGAATGCCCAGAACAGGTTTTCGTGAATATTCCGAAGCGTTGCCCGACTGAGCCGGATGGCCGCCGTAACGTCGGTAAGCCGGCTGTTGATGAGAACCACATCGGCGGCGTCAACCGCAACGTCTGCGCCCGCTCCGATGGCGATTCCCGTGTCGGCGGTGATGAGAGCCGGCGCATCATTGATTCCGTCGCCGACCATCGCGGTTTTGCCCTCACGGCAAAGGGCTTTGACGGCGGCTTGTTTTTCGTTGGGGAGAACGCCTGCGATCACTTCGTCGATGCCTGCTTTTTCGGCAACGGATTTTGCCGTCCGTTCGTTGTCGCCCGTGAGCATAACGACTTTGATACCCATGTTTTTC
>JBJFHV010000268.1:0-2137 GCA_051894015.1 Acutalibacteraceae bacterium
CCATGTTTTTCAATTGCTTAACCGCTTCGGGGCTGTCCGGTTTCATTGTGTCGGCGACGGCGATGACACCGAGCAGCGTTTCATCTTTCGAGAAGAACAGCGGTGTCTTGCCCTCTTCGGCAAGGGAAACAGCTTTTTCCCTGATTGCATCGGGAACTTTTGCGGTTTTCTCAATCAGTTCAAGCTTGCCGCCCGAAAGCGTACAGCCGTCCCTGACCGCACGGACGCCGAAGCCGGAAAGAGCCTCAAACTTGTCGGTTCCGAAAGATTTTGCGTTTTGTTCCTCGGCATATCGTATAATCGCTTTGGCAAGCGGGTGTTCACTCTTCCTTTCAAGCGAAAACGCAACCGAAAGCAATCCTTCTTCGCTTCCGCCGCTTGGGATAACATCTGTCACGTTCGGTTCGCCTTTGGTGATCGTTCCCGTTTTGTCAAGCGCGACAATTTCCGTTTTGCCTAATGTTTCGAGGGCTTCGGCGGACTTGAAAAGAATCGAATTTTTGGCTCCGACGCCGTTTCCAACCATGATGGCGACCGGCGTGGCAAGTCCCAAGGCACACGGACAGCTGATGACTAAAACCGATATGCCGCGTGCAAGCGAAAACCCAACGCTTTGCCCGGCAATCAGCCATACGGCAACGGTAACAACCTCAATCGCCATCACCGCCGGCACAAAAACGCCCGAAACCTTGTCCGCCGTTTTGGCAATCGGTGCTTTGGATGCGGCGGTGTCGCTGACGGTTTTGATGATCTGCGAAAGGGTGGTGTCCTCGCCGACCCGTGTAGCTTTGCAGGTAAGAAATCCGGACTTATTGACAGTTGCGCAATAAACCTTGTCGTTTTCTGCCTTGTCAACGGGTATGCTTTCACCCGTCAGTGCGGATTCGTCAACGGCACTTTCGCCCGAAACGACCACGGCATCAACCGGAATGCTTTCGCCGGGGCGGACAACAAAAATGTCGTCCTTTTGCACCTCGGACACCGGTACGGTTTGCTCTTTTCCGTCTTTCATGACGGTTGCGGTTTTCGGCGCAAGGCTCATCAGGCTTTTCAGCGCATCGGTGGTTTTTCCTTTTGACCGGGCTTCGAGCATTTTTCCGACGGTGATCAGCGCAAGAATCATTGCCGCCGATTCAAAATAGAACTCGTGCATATACGCTCCGACTGCCGCCGAGTCACCCTTCACCTGCGCATCGGTCATCAAAAACAAAACGACTGTGCTGTACCCGAAAGCGGCCGCCGCACCGAGCGAAACAAGCGTATCCATGTTCGGCGCTTTATGCATCAGAGCCTTAAAGCCGCTGATGAAGAATTTCTGATTGATGACCATAACGGCGGCGGAAAGAAGCAGCTGAACAAGTCCCATTGCCACATGGTTGTCGTTGAAAAATTTCGGGAGCGGAAAGCCCCACATCATATGACCCATGGAAAAGTACATCAGTACCAACAGAAACCCGATCGACAGAACAAGCCGCCTTTTGAGCTTCGGTGTTTCGGTGTCTTTCAGTGCGTTTTCTGTCTCATTTGAAACAGAACTTTGCTTTTTATCGGCCGAAAATGCGCCGTACCCTGCATTTTCAACCGCCGCTATGATGTCGGCTGAAGAGGCGTCGCCACCGACGGTCATGGAATTGGTCAGCAGACTGACATTACATTCGGTAACGCCCGGCACCTTTAAAACGGCTTTGGTGACCGCCGTACTGCAAGCGGCACAGCTCATGCCGGTAACATTGAATTTTTTCGTTTTTACCACCTCGGTTTTTCAATCGGTCAGGTTTATTATTGCCGTCATTTCATCAGCTTATAAAGCGTGGCAAGAAGCTCGTCAATGGTTTCGTCGTTTCCGGCCCGGATATCGTCGGCAACGCAGGTTTTGATGTGGTTTCCCAACAGTTCGCGGTTAAAGGCGTTGAGCGCCGCTCCGGCCGCCGCGGACTGAACAAGAATTTCCGGACAGTATGCATCGTTTTCGACCATACGGCGGATTCCGCGGATCTGCCCTTCGATACGGTTCAGGCGGTGAATCAGCCGTTTATATTCGTCTTCGTCACGCTTTTTTTCTTTGTGACAAAAGCATTCCTTTTCCATTTATATAGTAAACCTCCCGATGACACTTATTTCATGAAGATTATATACC
>JBJFHV010000269.1:0-2134 GCA_051894015.1 Acutalibacteraceae bacterium
CTTTATCTCCTTTTTGAAATCATCACCGCAGAGCTCGGCAGTCTCCTTGCTGACAGCAGAAAGAAACTTATCTGAGGTGAGCATACCGTTCTTTTCAAAAAGCGAACCAACCGAATCCCGCTTGTCACTTTTATTAATTTTTGAATAGATTTCATGCAGCGTTTTGTATTCGGCTTCTTTGCGGCTGATTTCATTCTGATCGGTAAGGATAAGATCATATTGATAATCTCTTGCAAAGGGAAAAATAACGGCATTGGCGAACGTAAACAGGAAAAGTATGACTGACGCGGCTTTCAGTCCGACAGAGGGAAGCCGGAACCGCTTTTTCGATTCATAGCAGATGCTTTTAAGCGACAGGATAAACGAAATCACGGACAGAACAACGGGTGTCCCAAGGGTGAAAAGGATATACGGAATCGTGAAATGGTTTTCAAACCGGTTCATACAATCCGTCCCGGTGAGTTTTTCAAGAATGAAAAGCAGATTTTCTGTTACGGCGTAACCGCCGGGCACGAAAACCGTACCGATGAAAAAGGACGGTATGCTGACAATCAGCATTGAAGCGCCGACAGCGGCAAGCTTGTTTGTCTGTTTTCTCCGGTAGGCGTATTTTATCAGAAGCACGACGGCGGAAAAATAGCCGAGACTGAGCATGACAATCATAAAATTCGGGTCGGGCATGGATTCTACCATATTGCCGCCGAGGTTGGCAAACGAAGCAACGGCATTGATGCCGATCAGCAGTACCATGATGAGAATATTGACGGCGTGGCTTTCTTTATAGAGTTTGCAGAAGCTTTCACTTACCGCTTCGGCGTCACCCATGTCGGCGACTGCCTTTTCAAAGCTTTCCTCTTCGGAATAGCCGATTTCGATGTAGTGCTCGGCTTTGTCGTAAATGTGGCTTTCAAGCTCGTCCGAAAGAAGCTTGCGCCGTGACTCGGTAAGCCCTTTGGGGACGGCGGCGTCTAAGTAGTCCGAAACAATTTTCGGGGTTTGCATAGATTTTTCACTCCTTAACTTTTGGGAGATGTCAGTTCGTAGTCGTATTTTTCATCGCCCCGAACAGAAGCATAGGTCAGCTTTCCGTTTTCAAATTCCAGACTGATTTTTACTTCTATGGGGGAATTGCGTTGTGTATCTAAAACGAAGAATCTTGACAGCGGCTTCGGCTTTTTCACAGTCGCCTTGCTTGCAAAGATGGTGTATTCGGATTGTTCAACGTTCCCCGCAAGCTTGGTTTTGACGCAATTGAGTACGCAGTCAAAATCAAAAAGGCGGTTAACGGTCTCTTCTTCGTTTGCACCGATCCTGAGAGATTTGATATATTCATAACAGCCGTCAATATCACAGATCATGTAATCGGGCGTAACGGTATCAAGGCTTTTTCGCATCGGGTTCGGAGTGTCCGGAAGACGGATCATGCTCCTTATCATTCCGTTATCGGATTTGTAATACTCAACGACATTTTTCGATTCCTCACTGAAAAAAAGACGGTCAAAAGAATCATCAAAATCGTCTTCGTAATCGTCGTAGCAGGCGGACGCATATCCCTTTTGGAGTAATGTCCGGTTAATTTCCGAGGCACTTTGACCCGAACGGATTTTTCGGTAATCCTCAAGCACGCCGATCATTTTTTCTTTTTCTTCTTCCCAAGTACTGTCCTGTCCGTCATAAGACGTATATAACTGGTCGATACTGAAAACCTTCTGATAGCCGTAATAATCCGTTGCCTGCCAGTATACGGCGGTCATGAGAACCGTAACGGCGGCAAAAGCGTAAATCAATCTTGCTGTTTGGGGCTTATGTTTGGCAGTTTTTCCTTTCCGAAGTCGTGAAAGCAGGGCAAAGCTTAAAACCGGCATGGAAAGAATGGCCGCAAAATAAAGGACGAGGGAAACGGTACCGACCGTGTTGAAAACCCGGAAGCTTTCAAACGGCGTTTTGAAGATTTTTTCAATCAGAAACGAAATATTATACTGAACGGCATCGGCAAACGGCTTGAGCAGCAGCGGCATACCGAGGATTGCCGCGACCGAGGTGATTATTCCGACGGCTTTGAGCGTTTTTTCCGCTTTTCTTCGGTAGAAAACAACGAACAATGTGATGAGGCCAAAATAAAGAACGAATGAAA
>JBJFHV010000270.1:0-2130 GCA_051894015.1 Acutalibacteraceae bacterium
GATCACACTTAGTGTTTTCCTGTTATGAAAAGCGTTCTTTGCATACTTTCTGACGCTTCGGTCAGGCCGTTGGACGGCATCACTGCCGCCGTGGTTTCTGCTATGTCGGACTTTTTCTCCCGTGTAGATAGCTTCTGCTAATTGGTAAGTGCCCGCGCGGCACTAGCGCAAAAGTAAAGATATAGAAGAAGCCAAATCCCAAAAGTAAAGATCAACTATTAGTAATATAAACTAAAATTTTTCTGCACAGCTACCCGTGCTCCTGCACCAACACAAAATCAAAGCAAGAGGACGCGCAATGCGCCCTCTGCTACAATGTATATACCAAACAGAACCTAAAAACCGTCTTTCCCCGTTTATCTCAGCGCCTCAAACATCTTTTTCAGGTCATCTGCCGAAAGGCTGACCGGGTTATTCGCCATAAGAGGATGAACTGCGCTTTCTTTGGAGACAAGATCAATGTCAAAATTGTCGCTGACGTCCGCAAGCTTCATGGCAAGACCCGAAATGCGTTTCAGGCGGTTGATTTCATCGGCAAGTGCGTCAGTACTTTCAAAGCCGACCGCTTTTGCAAGACTTTCGAGCCGTTCGTCGGCGTTGATTCTGATAAGGGAATCGAGCGTAAAGGCACACGCTTCTCCGTGGGGCAGATGGTAATATGCCGATATCGGGAACGAGCAAGCATGACTTGCCGCCGTTTTCGCCGCCGAAAAAGCAAGACCGGCAAGTAACGAGCCGTAAGCCATGTTGGTTCTTGACTCCTTATCCCCTGCCTCATACGACTTTTCAAGATTGCCGAGGATAATCCGGATGCTTTCAATGGCATAAAGGTCGGTGATCGGCTGATGGTTTTTACTCCAGTATGCTTCAATCGCGTGGGTAAACGCGTCAAGCCCTGTTATCATGGTCGTTCTTTGCGGCACGCTCATCGTAAGCGCGGGGTCAACAATACAGACTTCGGGCATGAAAACGGGATTGTGAATACTCCTCTTTTCGTTTTCGTGGCTGATGACCGAAACCTTGGTCACCTCCGAACCGGTTCCTGCCGTCGTCGGAACGGCAACCAGCTTCGCTCCTTTTTCGGGAAGCGGAATGCCGTCAATAAAATGCTCATAGGCGGTGTGAGAACTGAACGCACACGCCGCAGAGTACTTTGCCGAGTCGATCGCACTTCCGCCGCCTAAAGCGATCACCGTGTCGGCACCGTGCTTTTTGATCAGTTCTGCTGTTTCGGCGGCGCCCGAAAGAAGCGGATTCGGGCGGATATCCGAAAAAATACCGACAATCCGTTCACTATCTTTCATGAGCTTTTCGGCTCTTGCAAGCGACGATTTGCTGCACACGATGATGCACTTTTTTGCGCCGATCTCGTCAAGAACGCTCTCAAGTTCCGTAAGCTTATCCCAGCCGAAATGAATTTTAACCGGCTGTTCGTAAAAAAAACTGTTCATCATAACATAACCTCCGAATTGTAAATATTTACTTTTAGTCCGAATGGTGCGGACAAACCTTGACACAGATTCCGCAGACCGCTCCCCTGCCGATTTTCTGAAAATGCTTCTTCATGTATTCACTGCACTTCTCAGGATCAAACATATCGTCCCTCTGACTGTCGATCGTCCATTCGGTACCTTTGATTGCGCCCGACGGGCAGGCCTTGACACATTTATCACACGCACCGCAGATCGAAATCGGCTTGACGTCGGCCACGTCAAACGGGCAGTCGGTGAACACCGTACCCAGACGCACGGACGTTCCATAATCCTTATGGATAAACAGCGAGCTTTTGCCGATTGTTCCGAGCCCCGAAAGCGTTGCGGTCTTTTTATGGGAATAGCGGCCGTTGTAGTTCCAGCCGTCCTTGTTGATGCTTTGCGAAGCGGCCACCGTTATATATTTGTATCCCGCCTTTTGCAAAAACATTCCGGCTTTTAAAAGAAGCGCATCAATAAACGCGTTGACCGAGCGGTAATGGTTGAAATACGTATGCGTCGGTTCGGCGCCGATCTCGTCAATGATGGCGTTCGAAAGCCGCACAACGATACTGACCGCATAGCGGCACTCACCGAAGTCGCCGTCGTCGATACTGCAAAAGCCGACGTCGGAAGCGCCTTCTTTTAAAAGATAGTC
>JBJFHV010000271.1:0-2128 GCA_051894015.1 Acutalibacteraceae bacterium
CGTTGTTCCCGTAACGAAAACATCGTCCTCTTTTCTCAGTTCCTCATAAAACGGTTTCAGCTTTTTTTCGTGCCTATTCCAAAACTTGACAGTGTCCTCATCGAGCGTCTTAATGTTTATGAAATAACCTTCAAGAAACGATGAATAGGCTTCGATTGCCTGCTCGACAGTAAACAGATGTAAACTATCCTTTAGCCAGATTATCAGAAGCTTCGGTATGTACTTCCAAATTTTTATGTCATGAAAAACATAATACAAAATGAAATCCACAAGCGTTTCACCGTCATAAACGGTGTTATCAAAGTCATAAACGTTCATTTTGACACCCTGTAACATTATTATTATAATTATACAAGGACGTAGAATGAAAGTCAAGAAAAAGCGACATATTTGACATTTCTTATCTATTTTCTGACATAATTCATGATAAAAAAAGAAGTACCGTCATAATCAGTACTTCTAAAATAATGGACTTTATCAATTCATTTTTGCCTTAAGCTTCATCAGAACACCGCCGAGTGCACCGCCGCATACCGAGCAGGCAACCGCCTCAACAATACTGTTTACACCGGCGAAAAGGAAGAAAAAGATGAACAGATTCTGTGCACCGAGAGAAGCCGCAACCGATTGAATATATTCCGTTCTTCCGAAGAAAAGAATTAACAGCCCGACAAAGCCGATTGTGTTGATCAATGAAGAACAAAGAAAAGAAATCAGTGCGCTGATGTTGGCATTAAGCCTCGTTTTGCTCAATGCTTCAAAAATCAACGCTCCGAAAAAGCCGACAGCCAGTCTCGGAAGCAAACAAACAAGAAACGTAAGAATCGGATTGATTTCAAGCAAAGCCGCGCCGAACGGGCTCATGCCAAAGCATTGAGCAAAGCTTGTAAGACCGAATACAGCGCCTAAAAGCAAGCCGCCGCTTTTGCCCAACAGTAATCCGCCGACTGCAACCGGAATGGTAAGCAGTGTGATTTCAATAATGCCGACTTTAATATAGCCGATGCTCGTAAATGTCATAATTACAATAATTGCAATAAAAATTGCCGCAAGGCAAAGCTTAAAAAGCTTTTTCTGATTTTCCTTATACATAAAATATCATCCTTTTCAAAAACGCCGACAGTACAAAAACTGTCGGCTCTTTCATTTTAGTGCTTGTTTCTTCTGTTATCTCTGCGTCCGCCGTCGTGTCTCGGTCTTCTCGGAGCCTCTTCACCGTCATCTTCAGGCGTGAGTCCCTCTATCTCAATAAGTGCATCACGGCGTGAAAGATTGATTCTGCCCTGATCATCAATTTCGATTACTTTAACGATAACCTCGTCTCCGACATTGACACAGTCCTCAACCTTTTCTACTCTCTTGACATCGAGCTTGCTGATGTGAACAAGACCCTCCTTACCCGGAGCAATTTCAACAAAAGCACCGAATGACATCAGTCTTGTAACAACACCGCGGAAAATCGAGCCGATTTCGGGATCCTTGGCAATTGTTTCGATGATGGTGATAGCGCGCTGAGCATCGTCAATATTAACGGAAGAAACGAAAACGGTTCCGTCTTCTTCAACATCAACCTTACAGTTACATTCAGCACAGATCTTCTGAATAACTTTACCCTGCTTACCGATAACGTCTGCAATTTTTTCAACGTCAATCTTTGTTGTGAGCATCTTCGGAGCATACTTTGAAAGTTCTTTTCTAGGCTCGGGAATGCACGGAAGAATGACCTCGTCAATAATCTTGCAGCGGGCAATATAAGTCTTTTCAAGCGCTTCCTTGATGATTTCCGGAGTAAGACCATGAACCTTAAGATCCATCTGAATGGCGGTGATACCTCTCTTCGTACCGGCAACCTTGAAGTCCATATCGCCGAAGAAATCTTCAAGTCCCTGAATGTCAACCATTGTCATGAAACGGTCACCTTCGGTGATCAGACCACAGGAAATGCCGGCAACGGGAGCCTTGATCGGAACACCGGCCGCCATAAGAGAAAGCGTTGAGCCGCAGACAGAAGCCTGCGAAGTGGAACCGTTCGACGAAAGAACTTCAGATACAAGACGGATGGTATACGGGAACTCTTCAACCGACGGAATGACAGGTACCAGTGCTCTTTCGGCAAGTGCGCCGTGAC
>JBJFHV010000272.1:0-2123 GCA_051894015.1 Acutalibacteraceae bacterium
GATTTTTCCGATAAGGCTTTTTATATAACCCGTGTCCCTCAGTTTTTCGCTCGGCATATACAGCGCTTTTATCGGTTCGGCTATCTCCTCCTTTTCACTTACGGCTGTCACAGCCTCGGAAAGTTCCGTTTCATTCGGCTGCTTATAGGAAAACCGCAGTCCGGTTTCGGCGATCAGATAGGAAACACAAAAGACAAGGAGAAAACCCACCGTCACCGCCAGTGCAGTAAGCGCTTTTTGTTTTCCCGCCTTTTTCTTTGCTTTATTGCCGGAATTGCCGATCACGCCGCCCGGATATTCTTTCGAAAAAGAGTAATAGCTGTTTTTAACCCGAACCGATTTGCGGGCATTTTTCTTGTTAGGTCTTTTAAAAGCCATCTGTCAGTCCGATACGGCCTGTACCGTAACTCCTTTCTATATAAGATTATAGGAAAAGCGATTCGCCTGTAAAGCACGAAAAAGCAAGCGACAACAGCGAAACATATATCAAAAGAGCGGGTGTTCCCCGAAAAACCTTCGGAATGTTTTCGTTGTCAGCGATATGCCGTATGCCTGCGTTAATCAGAAGAACCGCCAGAACGAAAGCAAGCGCGGCCCCGATTCCCGTTCCGACAGACTCAATTATGCTGTAATTGGCGGAAGCGTTCAACAGCGGAACCGCCAGAACAAGGGAGTTGAGTGCACACATTCCGAGTGAGTTCATGAACTTTTTGTTCGCTTTCAGTATAACAATGCAAAACGCGCCGCTGATCAGATAAAGCAGCACCGTCACGACAACATAGATCAGAAAATGCACGGTTGATGACAGCTCGGAAACCAGCTTCACATTATCAAGCAAACGGCATAAAACAGCGGAAGCGGTACTGAAAAAGCCGACCGAAAATGCGCACATCAAAAGATATTTCGGTCTTTTTGCGATTTTTACCGATTCCGTGATACCGTAAGCGGCACTGAAAACAAGATTTTGAAGGAGCATTGCGTAAAGAGCCGCTATCAGCATACTGATAAACTGTGTCATTCGTTATTCTCCTCCTTTTTCTCCTGCGCCCGTTTTTCTTCCAGTGAAGATTCGACGTCTTCAATCGTATATCTCGGTCGGATCCGGTCAAACTCCTGACGTTCTTCTTTAAACTGTTTTTTGTGCTCGCGTTCCTGCTTGGTATTCAGTCCCGGATCGAGCAAAACAGGCTTTTCGAAAGCGCCTGTCAACGAAAATGTATCAACAAGCTCGTTCGGATAAAATTTCATCACGCTCCACTTGTGAATCGCCGCAAGAAAGCCCAGAACGGCAAGACCGGCAAACGGCATGGCAATATTCGGGTTGACGAATTGCGTCTGAAGGCCGAAAATGCTTCCGGTTGAAATCGTCTGCCGTATGAGTCCCACAAGAAACGCAACGGCAAAAAAAGCAATGGAATTTGCAGCGGCATCATAAACGGAATTGATGACATTCGTACGGATTGCAAATTTTTCACATCGTATGACAAGAATCGCGTTGACGCATAAAAGAGGAAGATATACGCCGAGAGCGGCACTTGCTTCCTGATTGATTTTCGAAAGAACAACGGCCAAAACAAGCGCTGACATCACTGTATAAAAACTGACCCTTATCCAACGGGAAACATTTTTTAAAAACGCACTGGCTACAACCTCGTTGATTATAAGAAGCAGCGCAAAAACGGCGGAAAGATACAGAGAGTTTTTGATGCTTGTCGCCGCCATAATGATCGGACAAAGACCCGAAAGCTGGGTTAAAAGAGGGTTATGGATATATCCGCCCTTAAACAAAGCGGTGGAAAATTTCAGGCGCTTACGCTTGGCTTTCTTCTTTTTCATCGTCAAGCACCTCCGTTACTTTTTTTCTGCTCTTTCTTCCGGCAGAAAGCTTTTTATCTTTTTTTGCCGCTTTCCGGATTCTTCTGCGCTTTTCGTCGCTTTGCTTCTGATCGGTTGCCGTCTGACGGGACAGAATGGGCCAGAAAGCATTGACAAGAAGCACGCTGAAAAAGGCAGGCTCGTTGATTTTGCCGAAATAGCGAAGCAGCATACACAGCGTTCCGGCAACAGCACCGTACAGCACAGACTGAAACGGTCGTTTCGGGGATTTAACCGGATCATTGAGA
>JBJFHV010000273.1:0-2119 GCA_051894015.1 Acutalibacteraceae bacterium
GGGTTACCGATATATGGGGCCTATTGACGGTCATAACATCAATGTTCTTACGAATGCGCTTATGGCGGCCAAAAAAGTAAACGGGCCCGTTCTTTTGCACGTGATCACCGTCAAAGGCAAAGGATATGAATACGCCGAGCAGTACCCGAGTCTATTTCACGGAATTTCGCAGTTTGACATTGAAACCGGGGAACCAAAGCAAAAGGGAAACAGCTTTTCCGATATGTTCGGCCATTATATTTGTGAACACGCCAACAAAGACAATTCGATTTGTGCAATAACTGCTGCTATGAGTCTCGGAACGGGTCTCGAGCGTTTTCGGCGTGAGCACCCGATGAATTTCTTCGATGTCGGTATCACCGAAGAACACGCTGTGACGTTCGCTTCCGGTCTTGCCAAAAATGGTATGAAACCGATTTTTGCCGTGTATTCGACCTTTTTGCAGCGCTGTTATGATCAGCTTGTTCACGACGTATCATTACAAAAACTGAAAATTATATTTGCAATCGACCGGGCCGGTTTTGTCGGAGAGGACGGCGAAACGCACAATGGACTTTTCGACGTTGCTTTTCTGAATACGATTCCCGACATTACCGTATACTCACCATGCTGTTACCGCTCTCTTGAGGCAGATATCAACAATGCTCTTTATGCTGACAAAACAAGCTGTGCTGTTCGTTATCCGCGGGGCGGTCAGGACGAAATTGTGAAAAAGCTCCGTTATGAATTTATTGAATATTCCGAATACGGGGATATGGAGTCCGATAATCTTATTGTGACGTACGGACGTATTACGGCAAATGCCATTCGTGCCGTTGACAAAATGAAAGAAAAATTTGATACGGATATCGGTCTTTTATCATTCAATCAGATTAAGCCTTTGCCGGACAACGCTGTTTCAATTATTTCAAAGAAAAAGAAAGTGTGGTTTTTCGAAGAAGGCGTAAGAAGCGGCGGAATCGGTCAAGTACTGGCATTAAGACTTATCGAAAACGGATTTCAAGGCTCTTATAAGCTTACAGCTGTCGGCGACGAATTTGTTCACCAAGCAAGCGTCAGCCAGCTTCTGAATGAATATAAACTTGATACGGACGGAATGGTCAGTATGATAAGCGAGGATATTTAAGTGACTGAAAAAATAAGATTAGATGTGGCGGTCTGCGAACGCGGTTTTGCACAAAGCCGTGAAAAAGCAAAAGCGTTAATCATGGCAGGTCAGGTTTATGTCAACAACGTGAAATCGACGAAGGCCGGCCTGAGTATAAAAGCCGAAGACTGTATTGAAGTCCGCGGCGAAAAAATGCCGTATGTCAGCCGGGGCGGCTTTAAGCTTGAAAAAGCGGTCAACGAATTCGGGCTGAAGCTTGACGGTTTTGTCTGTATGGATATCGGTGCTTCTACCGGAGGATTTACCGATTGTATGCTGATAAACGGGGCGAAAAAAGTATATTCGATTGATGTCGGCTACGGTCAGCTTGCGTGGAAGCTCAGAACAGATGAACGGGTTGTCAATCTCGAGCGGACAAATTTCCGGTATCTTACCAAAGATACCGTGACCGAAGAAATCGACTTTGCAAGCGTCGATGTTTCGTTTATTTCACTGAAGCTTATCCTTCCCGTAATGAGGAATTTTCTGAAAGACAACGGACTTGCCGTTTGTCTGATTAAGCCTCAATTTGAAGCCGGTAAGGAAAAAATCGGCAAAAAGGGCGTTGTCCGGGAAATTGAAACCCATCTTGACGTTGTCAATGACATATACCGCTTTGTTCTTGACAACGGCTTTTCCGTACTCAATCTCGATTATTCCCCGATAAAAGGTCCGCAGGGAAATATTGAATACTTAATTTATATCCGGAAAAGCGATTCGCCGCTCTCCCATTTAACGTAGTCAATTGAGCAGACCGTCAGAAGTTCGCACGAAGTATTGAACGGAGGCTGATAGGATTGAAAATTGCAATTCATGTAAATCTTACAAGAAAAAATGCCTATGATGTAGCTTGTGAAGTTTGCCGTGAGCTGAGCAGACTTGATACACAGATACTGATGTCTCACGAATTTGAAGGTGTTTTTCCGGCGTTTGATATCAGCTTTCTCGAATATGAAGAGGCCATCAGAAACT
>JBJFHV010000274.1:0-2112 GCA_051894015.1 Acutalibacteraceae bacterium
AGCCGTCCGATGCTCCCGATGAAGTCGATTCGCTTGATAAGGAGCTTGAAGATTTACGAGATCTGTTCCAGAAGCAGCTTGACGAGGAAACGGCAAAAGCGTTGAGCGAAGAAGAAAATGCCGACGAAGAAGCCGAAGACGCGGATTTTTCCGAACCCACCGAAGAGCCCGAAGCTTCTGATGCTGAGGAATACACCGATGAGGACGGCTTTTTGATTCAGCCGCTTGACGAAATCGAAACTTCTTCGGCAGAGGGTGAGCAGACCGAGGAAAAGGCCGAAGTGCGTCTTTGCGAATGCTGCGGTGAAAAACCGTGCGATACGAGTCTGGGTGAGGATTATCCTTACTGCAGCGAATGCAGAGCGCTTATGAAAGCCAATCCGCTCAACCCCTGCGGTATTCTGGCGCTTGTGATTATGATTCTGGTCTGTGCCGCGTCTTTGTTTGTTGCGGCTCCGCTTGCCGATGATTACGATACGCTTCTTTCGGCGCAAAGCGCTTACAGCGAGAAAAAGCTGACCGACGCCGTATCGTATTATCAGACATATCTTTCTTCAAAGGGCGAAGATGACGTAATTTCCATGAAAGCTGTCCGCAATACCGTAGACGCTATGACGGTTCTCGGTTATTACGGTGACGCCGATTCTCTTATTGAAACCTATATCAGCGAATCGAAGATGAAGCTTCCGAAATATAAGAAATACGCCGATATCCGTCAGGAGTATACGCTCTTAAGCGAAACGTCAACCGTAATCAACGAAAGCTTTTCCGATGTTCTCAGCGGCGAAGATTTCGACTATGACAGCGCCATCAAAAAAGCGGACAAGCTGATTGAAGAAAACAAGACTTCTCAAAAATACAGCGACGCTTTTCTTGAATATGCAAAATTCATTATCATGCTTGCCCATAAAGATGATAACGCCGCACAGATCGCTCAGCTGAAAAAAATCGAAGAGATCGACGGCGGCAAGCATCCGTGGATCTATATTACCTATATTATTTCCGCGGCCGCAAAAGAGGGAGACATTGAAACAGCAACGGAATACTTCGACAAGAGTCTGGAATACAATACGCAGGAAATGTCTCTTTATGTTTCCTATGCCGATGTTTACCGTTTCTGCGACAAGCCTGACGCCGATAAAATGATTGAAATTGCGCAAAAGGCAGCCTCGGTTTATCCGCAGAATGCATATCCCGTATTTTACAGAACCTACGCTTTGGCGTATCTGCTCAAAGGGGACACGGAAAAAGCGATGACCAATATGGAAAACTATATGCAGAATTGTCAGACAAGCCTTTCCGATATGAATCTTTATGCGCTTTGTGCTCTTTGCACGGATGATGAGGACACATACAACGACATTGTGACGTATCTGGAAGCGCAGGGCTATTCTATCGGCAAAACCGTTCAGCAATACAAAAAAGGCAAGCTCACCTTAAAGCAAGTGCTTACCGATAACGGAGGTGACATTTAATGACGACCCTTTATATTATTAC
This sequence comes from Acutalibacteraceae bacterium, assembly GCA_051894015.1. Lineage (GTDB taxonomy): Bacteria > Bacillota > Clostridia > Oscillospirales > Acutalibacteraceae > UBA6857. The sequence goes on from JBJFHV010000274.1 coordinate 1,498, forward strand.
AAAATATCTTACCTTCCCCGGTGCTCTTGTCAGAGGCTTTTTTGAACAGCTTGTCTGCCGGATCTGCGGTATTCCCGTTGAGGATAACCGGATCGTAAGAAGAGACGAACTGAGCGGTCATATCGAACATGAACTGTTCCCGAAATCAAGAGGCGCTTTTGCGATTTGCTTTGTTCCTGCCTTTATGAACGGAATTCTTGCTTTCCTTTTGTGTCTCTGCCCGTTTGTCAACCTTTTCCTTTTTGAAATGAGCGGCGCACTGCAGACGATTCTTTCCGTTGTTGCTTATTGGTTTGCTTTTTCGCTTTATGTCAACAGTTATCCGACAATCGAGGATATGCTGAACATGAAAGAAAAGGTGTATAAGGAAGGAACGGTCATTCAGAAGATCTTTTATGCTCCCGGATTTTTATTCCTGACAATCGGTGCTTATGCCGAAAAGTATTGCATTACCTTCCTTCTTGCAATTGTCGGCTTTATAGGCCTTATGCTTATGTAAAATCCGGATTTCAATATCAAACAAAATCACCGTAATCCTGACGGACTGCGGTGATTTTTTGATGGTGTGCTCGGCATGCGTAACCACTTGGCGGTGAAAGTCCGCTACAGGCTTGG
>JBJFHV010000275.1:0-2110 GCA_051894015.1 Acutalibacteraceae bacterium
GGTTTCAGGGCCGTCACCGCCGCCGGTGGCTCTGATTTGAGAAAGAACATTGGTGACCGAACTTAAATCTGTATACCATTTTGAACCGTTTAAGGTGTATACCTTTGTTTCCTCGCCGCAGGTTGTATCTCTGTATTCAATAATACTAAACCGGATATCGAGCCCTCTTTCGATCAGTTTTTCCGAAAAAGCGGCGATATTGTTTTTGACGTTTGTAATTTCATCGCTCATGGAACCGGTTGCATCAATCGCAAAGACAATATCAACCTTATTACTGTCTGTACTTTTGGGAATTTCTTCACCCAGCCAGTTACCGTTTTGGTCAATTGTTTCGGAATGCAACTCATATTCATAGCGGATAATATCGCCCGAACTGTTTTGGAAGCAACTAAACAGGTCATTTCTGTTATCGCCGTCGATCGCGCTGCCTTCTCCTACTTTCTTATAAGCGGAAATCGTTGCATTGGTACGCTCTTCATACGTCAGACCTTTTATGGAGATTTTCGCAACGCCGTCTTTATCCGTAGTTGTATGCGTTTTTGCTTCTGTGCCGACATATAAAGTGACAGTTGCTCCGCTTACAGTCTCTTCTTCAAGCGTGTCCTTATTGACAGCCTTAACCGTTACTTCAATTTCGTCGGAGGAAGAGGAATCGGCCGCCAGTAATCTGAATGAGCGATTGGATTTCGGTTTATATGTCCAATTTTCCTGCTCAGCAAGATTGTTGTTATTATTGTTGTTATTGTTATTCTCGTCTGTTGCTTCGGCTTTAGACGAAAACGGATTTATCTTTTCCCAATCAATATTAAGACTTGGCATATTCACTTTAAAAGCAGACCAATCGAAATCAAGAAATCCGCTTAACGGAGCCGATGTGACAAGCATAAGCGTAATCAAAACCGTTGCAATAACGCGTTTAAAGCTTTTCATAAAAATAATCCTTTCTGTAAGTCGAGAGTTGTTTTTTCTTAACCGATTGCTACGTTAATAATCGAATGATCTGAATTTATTTTATTAAGACAGATTCGTTGAGTAAAACTCCGATTTCAGAAACATTTCCGGATTTTTTCATTTTTTTCGCCTCCTGATTTTTTATGATGATAAATTTTAACATTTAATTGAATAAAAATCAATTCACATTCCGAACATAATCCGTTCGCATTTATTGTAAGATATTACTTATTTTTTACCGATTTATCCGAACGTTCAAACGTATCCTAAAAAGACCTAAATCCGTTTTATTTCGTCGCCCTCAAAGACTTTGCCGCCTTTGATCACTTTGGCAAAAACGCCCTCCTTGGGCATGATGCACTGACCGACAAGCGCTCTGATTGCACAGCCGTCGTGACATTCCTTGCCGATCTGACTGATTTCAAGCACGCATTCACCGACCTGAAGCTTTGTTCCGACGGGTAGCGTATGAAGAACAATTCCCTCGGTTGTGATGTTTTCGGCAAATACGCCGTGACAAACCCCGTTTGTCGGCATACCCTTTGCTTTTTCAATGCTTTCTTTTGCAAGAAGGCTGACCTGCCTGTGCCATTTTCCGGCATGGGCATCGCCCTCAAAGCCAAAATCTTCAATCAGCACGCCCGGATTGATTTTCGTCTTGGGTGTGCCTTTTTTTTCGCTGATGTTGATGGAAAGTACCTTTGCCATATGCTAACCTCCTATTTTGTCAAGTCCGTGAAACCCTGCATAGCCGCAGGAAAAGCTGTGGCCTTTCGGTTTTGAAAGAATACACCGTTTTACGGCTTGTACAAGCTTTTCTTCGTCGTCTATCCAATCTTTAATATCATATTCCGTATTACTTCCGAGGCACGGTCTGATTTTTCCGTCACTTAAGACCCGTATGCGGTTGCAGTCGGAACAAAACTGTTCGCTGATCGGGTTGATAAACCCGATTCTTCCCTGAAAGCCGTCCGCAGTGTAATATCTCGCAACGCTTTTTTCGGCGTTTGTTTTTTTGCGCTCAACCGGCTTTAAATACGGAAAACGACGGAGAATTTCTTCGCCCTTTACGATCAGCCGTTCGTTTTCTCCGGTGTCGGAAAACGGCATCAGCTCGATAAACCGCACGTCCACCGGCCAGCGCAGGGTCAGGCTGGCC
>JBJFHV010000276.1:0-2104 GCA_051894015.1 Acutalibacteraceae bacterium
ATAAAGAAATTACGAATATCATGGACTGTAAAATCGACACTGTTGCGCTGGCTCTTGCAAACACGGCCACGATTTTAAATGCACAAAAAGTTGTGCTGTTCGGTTCTCTGTTTTATTGCGGAAAAGTTAAGAAAAAGCTAAAAAAACAATTCCTCCGCTATAACCCGAATCTGAAAGACAGCATGATAAAAGAATCGGAACTGAATAAAAAGAACAGCTATATCGGTGCGGCGGCAATCTGTGCCAAAAAGTTCTTTTTCGAAAAAAACATGTAAAAGGAGAAGCACTATGGAAAACAAACTATCAACACACGGAATCGGCTTCAAAGACAAGCTCGGCTATGCCTTAGGTGACGCAGGCGGTCTTCTGACATTTGCGCTGATTTCGTCGTTTCTTCAAATGTTCTACACCGATGTTCTTCATATTCCTCTTGCGCAAATCACGGTGCTTATGCTAGTTGCAAGAATATGGGACGCAATAAACGACCCGATGTGGGGCGCTTTTATCGACTCAAGAAAGCCTACACGCTACGGAAGATTCAGACCGTATATTCTCGGTGCATCGATACCTATGGCTTTTGCGGCTGTTTTGATGTTCACAAAAATTCCCGGGCTGAGTCAGACGCAATATCTTATATTCGCCTATGTCACATATATCCTTTACGGTATGCTCTACACCGGCGTAAATATTCCGTATGGCTCTCTTGCCTCGGTTATTACCGATGACGGAATAGAGCGCTCCTCACTTTCCATGTGGCGTTCAATCGGCGCAGGCTTCGGCGGACTCCCCGCTCAGATTCTTCTTCCGATGTTTGTTTATACGACTGTTGAAGTGGCGGGTAAAAAAGAAAAAATACTCGACCCTAACAAATTTACCGTCTGTGTTGCTATTCTTGCCGCCGTCTCATTAATTATTTATTTCGCACATTTTAAAATGACAAAAGAAAGGGTTGTTCTGCCTCAAAAACAGAAAAGAGAGGATTTCAATGTTCTATCAACAATTAAAATACTTCTCAAAAACAAGCCGTTTGTTGCTCTCTGCATTGTATCAATGCTTCTTATCTGCTTCCAGATGTACACGCAGACAACCTATAATTATCTTTTGAAAAACTACTACGGAAAGCCGGAACTTTATTCTCTTATTACCGTATGTACCTATCTGCCTATGGCAATGTTTATTCCGTTTATGTCGAAGCTCGTCAGAAAATTCGGCAAAAAAGAAATATGTGCAGTCGGACTCGGTTTTGCAGCCGTGATAAATATTCTGATGTATCTTCTGAAGTTTACGCCGCTGGTTACTAATCCTTATATCTTCCTTGTGCTTGTATTCTTCAGCGGAGCAGGCCAGACCTTCCTCGTGCTTGAGGTATGGGCTCTCGTCACCGATGTTATTGACTATCATGAGCTGCTTTCAAAAAGAAGAGAAGAGGGCACAAGCTATGCGTTCTTCTCGTTCACAAGAAAGCTCGGACAGACATTTGCCGGTGCAGGCTCTTCCGCTCTTCTGGCGCTCATAGGCTATGACGTCAAGGCGACAGATATCGGTCAAAGCCAAGAGGTTATCGCAAAGCTTTATGATATTTCAACGCTTATTCCGGCAATTGTTCTTTCATTGATGTTCGTTCTTCTCGCTTTCGGTTATAAGCTCTCCAAGTCAAAACTTGCCGAAATGCACGAGGCTCTTGACAAGCAGAGAGCGGCAGAGTAATGAGCGCTTCGTTCAATCTCTCCTGAAGAACAACTTTATTTCACAAGACAGATATAACGACAAAGTTGACGATATTCTCTGCAAGAGGCTTTCAGCTTAGAAAGACGATCTATAATGTTGGAATTGAGTAATTATCTAATATTTGATCTCCTTTGCTTGGGAAATTAATCATTTCACCCTCCTGTTTGCTGAACAAGAGGGTGAAATGATTTAACATATATGTGATAGAAGTGTATAACGGAACCATTAAAACCAAGAGAAAATCGCTGTGATTGATAGCGGAAGAGAGCACCGTTTTGGTACAGGATTTACACACTATCCATCAACTTCATGCCGTTCTTCAGCTAATATCCGGCTAATTTTCGCCCAAAATATCAGCTGAAATCCGAAGTGACCG
>JBJFHV010000277.1:0-2101 GCA_051894015.1 Acutalibacteraceae bacterium
TGCACTCAGAAGTGCTCTTACCGGTCAGGACCTGAACATGATTAAGAACGAGAAGGAAGCTCTTCAGCAGACCTTCTACAAGATCAGCGAAAAGCTTTATCAGCAGACTGCGGCACAGCAGGGCGCACCGGGAGCTCAGGGCTTTGACCCGAACAACTTTACAGGCGGCGCACAGGGCGGATTTAACGGCGGTGCAGGCGATGCCGGTCAGCCGAATGACGGTTATACCGATGCCGGATACACCGATGCAAACTTCACAGACGCGAACTAAAGCATATATAATGAAAAGGGCTGCGAAAACAAACAGCCCTTTTCGGACGTTAGAATTCAGACGTTAGATGTCAGACATCGGATGTTGGAAAGCAAATATTGAAGAAGCCTTGACATCTGATGTTTAATATCTAAAATCCAAAATCCAAAGGTGATTTTCATGGCAGATAAGAGAGATTATTATGAAGTCCTCGGCGTCAGCAAGAACGCTTCGCAGGACGAGATTAAAAAAGCGTACCGTCAGTGTGCCAAAAAATACCATCCCGACCTGAATCCCGGTGACAAGGAAGCCGAAGCTAAGTTCAAGGAAGCGAACGAGGCATACGAGGTGCTTTCCGACGAGCAGAAGAAGGCACGCTACGACCAGTATGGCCATGCAGGCGTTGACCCGAACTTCGGTGCCGGCGGGGCAGGAGGCTTCGACTTCGGAGACATCGACCTCGGCGACATTTTCGGAAGTTTCTTCGGCGGCGGCTTCGGAGGTTTCGGCGGCGGACGCCAGCAAAACCCGAACGCACCGCGAAAGGGTACGACCGTTCAGGCAACGGTTACGATTTCGTTTGAAGAAGCGGCAAAGGGCTGTAAGAAGAAGCTGAACATAACGAGAATCGAGCACTGCAGTGAGTGCGGCGGCACGGGCTGTCAGAAGGGCACAAGCCCTGAAACCTGCCCGAACTGCGGCGGCAGAGGACAGATCAATCAGCAGCAGAGAACACCGTTCGGCGTCATGAGCACAATGAAAACCTGCCCGAACTGTAACGGTAAAGGCAAGATTATCAAAAATCCGTGCAGTAAGTGCAGAGGCACGGGCTTTGAGCCGAAGCCGGCAACGGTTGAGGTGGATATTCCGGCGGGCATCGACGACCGTCAGGCTTTGAACGTCAGAGGCGCCGGCAACAAGGGCGAAAACGGCGGCCCGACAGGCGACCTCCGTGTGCTTATCAACGTCCGTCCGCATCCGTTCTTTGAGCGGGACGGCTTTGACGTCTGGTGCGATTTTACGGTTACTTTTGCACAAGCGGTCTTAGGTGATACCGTTTACATTCCGACGCTTGACGGCAAGGTCAAATATGAGCTTCCGGCAGGCACTCAGCCCGGCGCGGTCTTCCGCTTCAAGAACAGAGGTATTCAGCAGCTCGGCGGCAGAGGCAGAGGCAATCAGTTTGTCAGAATCGTGGTTGACGTGCCGAAGAACCTGAACGCAAAGCAAAAGCACCTCTTAAAGGAGTTTGACGATTCCCTGACGAACAAGCCGAAGAACAACATTGACGACGGCACAACAGTCGGAGAAGAAAAGAAGAGCTTTTTTGACAAGTTCAAGCTGTAAGCATACGGAAGAAATCCGTATAAAAAGCCTATATATAATGGTATAGAGAAACGGACTGCATTGTGCGGTTCGTTTTTTTGTGGTACAAGCGAAAAATTGTATTGTTTGAGACAAAATACAATTATATAAGTGATAAATTTTAGTTTAGTCGCGTAAGATCCCTCTGTCACATTCGTGACATCTCCCCTTCAGGGGCGAATCTTTTTATAACGGACTTGAAGAAATATTTTTCTCCCCTGAAAGGGGAGATGTCAGCTCTGCTGACAGAGGGGTTTCGGTTACCGTTACCTAACAATGTTAACAATTTATTTAATTAAATTTCATTAAAAATGACAATTGCAAAAATCCGACACTTTTTGTAAAATCATACTGTATAATACTATACAAAAATATGCTCGGAATAACCGTCAGGGGACACCGGGACAATAAAAAAGGAGGATTTTTTCAACATGAAAAACAAAACCAGAACGGCCAAAAAGCTGTTGGCGCTTGTTTTGTCGCTGA
>JBJFHV010000278.1:0-10111 GCA_051894015.1 Acutalibacteraceae bacterium
GGCATTGGCGTCGCCCGGCGACCGGCTCGGGCACACAGCTTTCAATCAAGCACCATGCACCCCGGGATTGGCGTCGTCACACGACCCCCGGCACTGCTGTCATTGCAAAATGACAGTTGCGTTCTCGCCCTGAACCCGATTTTTGGTTCTCTCAAGAATGTTTTTGTCGCACTTGTCAGACATTAAACCGACATCGGCCCAGATGCGGTTGGCCTTTTCCACCCATTCATAAAGCCCGTCAGGCGTTTCGGGATAAGCCGAATAATGCTTGTAAACTGCCAAGGCATTTTTGAGAGCAAGACGAACCTCGTGCAGATATTCTTTTCTTAAGCTGCCGTCGAGTGCTGCTTTCGAGATATAACGGACGTGATGAAGAATGTCCGACATCGAAAGCGACAGATTGCCGCCGAGCCCTGACATAATCTTCTGGCTGAAAATAACATCGTTTTTAAATAAATACTCGTTTTCCTCCTCGGTCATCGCCGCCGCACCGATCAGAAGCGCTCTTGTTGCACAGCTCATTTTTCCCTGAGAGTCAACATAACGGGTGTTGATCGTCCAAAGCCGTTCTTTGGTCAGATATCCGCCCTCCCGAAACGCCTGCGAGATTACGTCCACGGCAATATCCGCCTGATAAAGCGCACTGGTACAGCCTTCTCCGTTGTTCGGCTTGTTTAAGCACGCGGCGTCACCCATGGCAATAAACCCGTCGTCAACGAAGGAGTAGGGCGGCCGGTGGTACGGTGTAATGCTTTTTTCTACCTTTTGTACGGTATACGGCGCAACAGGGACTCTGCGGCGAAATTCCTTGAACATCTCTTCCGCGTAGTCAAAGCTGAAGCTTGCACCGACGCCGAGAATGCCGCCTTTCGGGTCGTCTGACGGAGCGGACCAGCACTTATACTGTAAAAACGAATCGGTGTGTTCTACTTTCGGGTGGTTGTCGGCGTAGCGGACATAGTAAAGTATGACATAGAAAAGATCCTGCGGCAAAAGACGGAAGTTTTCAACTGCCGATGTGTCGGGAAGAGTGGTTCTTGCCGCGGCGGCAAATCCACTGCAATCGGCGGCAAGAGAACAGGCAATTTCATCCTCACCGTTTTCGGTTTTGTACCGGATTCCGCTGATCCGTCCGCTTTCATCGAAAAGAAAACCGGAAAAAGAAGCACCGTATTCGATCTCGGCTCCGGCATCGGTTGCTTCCCGGTTCATTCTCATGATATAATCGTGTTTATGAAGCCCGACAACGTGCGTATATGAGGGCTTCGGATAGTTGCCGAAAGCGGAATAGGCCGAGCCGCCTGTAAATTCAAAGGCGTAGTCGGCCTCGCTTTTTTCGGGGATTGTCAGGCCGAACTTTTTCATCTCGTCAAAGCCCATGTGAAAGATATCGTAGTCTTTCGAAACATTTTCTTTTTTCTGCTTTTCGATCACGAAGACCCGAAAGCCGTTTTCCGCCATCTTTTTGGCAAACCAGCTTCCCGTTGTGGAAGCACCGATGACAGCAATATCGTATTTTCTCATTCAATCACCCCACATAATATTTTCATACAGTTTATTATATACCTTTTTGTTTGAATTTGCAACAAATGTCTATTAAAAATAATGAAGGTAATCTTAAGAAAATATTAAAGACTTCTCGGCTTTGTTCCTGTATTATAAAACTGCAAGAGAAACGAAGGAGAAGAAACCGTTATGAAGAATAAAAAGAAAATTATCATTCCGATTATTCTGATTTTGGTATCAGCAATATGGTTCAAAATAGCCTATACAGACTATTGCCAAGTAGGAATTAACTGGAATAAACCTAAGTTTTGTATACTGACTGATGATTCGGACGACGGGGGATCCGGAAAATATATCGGGTTGGGATACTCATTCGATATTAAAGGAAGCTTTTTGGAAGAGGACGAATATCCGAAAGTTGAAAAATATACCTTTAAAATACTTGGTATAACCGTAAAAGAAGATGAAAGCGTACACGCAGATGAACGGAGGACTGTCAATGAATAAGGAGACGAATAAAAAACGGTGGCTGATTGCAGGCATCGCAGGACTGCTGATTCTGGCGGCGGCTTTGGCGGCGGTAAGCTTTTTTAACCCGAATGTGTCCGGAAAAGGGGAAAGCACGGAAATTCAGTCCGGAGGCTTGATCGGCACGATAAGAAATGCAAGAATCGACCGTCTTTTGGCGACGGTGAAAAAGACTGAGGACTGTCCGTATTCCGACGAGGAGATTGATGCGGCAGTCAGGACAGTCAAGGACAGCTTTCAAGAGAAGCCATGGTTTGTCAGCTTACAAAAGATCCGGTTTGATGAGAAAGAGTCGGAGTCGTTTCTTGGCGGTTATCACCTATGTGAACGGTACGGCAAGAGCGATATTATTACGATCGGCTGTGATTACTATGTCTACAAATCCGAGGAGGCATGGCAAAGCGGTGCTTATGACGGGTGGAGCGTGATTTTAACAAGAGAAAATAAGGACAGCGAATGGAAAATAGCCGATCAGGGGTATTGATCTGAATAGTAAAAATCACTCAGGGACTTGCCTTGAGTGATTCTCTTATGTTTGCTTTTTTATGACTGAGCAAGTGCGTCAAGCGACTGCTTCTTCAGATAAGCGTTGATAAAGCCGTCGATGTCGCCGTCCATCACGGCGTTGATGTTGCCCATTTCGTAGCCCGTTCTGTGGTCTTTGGCAAGGGTGTAGGGCATGAATACATACGAACGGATCTGACTGCCCCAGCCGATTTCCTTCTGGTCGCCCTTGATGTCCTCGATCTTGTCAAGATGCTCGCGCTCCTTGATTTCGATCAGCTTCGACTTGAGCATACGCATACAGACCTCTCGGTTCTGATGCTGGCTTCTTTCGACCTGACAGGAAACGACAATGCCTGTCGGAATATGGATCAGACGAACGGCTGACGAGGTTTTGTTGACCTTTTGTCCGCCGGCGCCCGAAGCACGGTAAACTTCCATCTTGATATCTTCCGGATTGATTTCGACTTCAATTGTGTCGTCGATTTCGGGCATGACCTCCAAAGAGGCAAACGAAGTGTGGCGGCGTCCCGACGAGTCAAACGGCGACACACGGACAAGACGGTGAACGCCCATTTCGCTTTTCAGGTAGCCGTAGGCATTTTCGCCCTCAACAAGAACAGTGGCGGACTTCAGTCCGGCTTCATCACCGTCAAGAAAGTCGAGTGTCGTAAATTTATAGCCGTGCTTTGTTGCCCACTGACCGTACATACGGAAAAGCATCTGACACCAGTCCTGCGCTTCCGTTCCGCCGGCGCCGGCGTGGAAGGTGAGGATGGCGTTTTTCGCGTCGTATTCGCCGGAAAGCAGGGTGGAAAGTGTCTGCTTTTCAAGCTCCGTTTCAACTGACTGTACGTTGTTGGTACATTCTTCGAGAAGGTCGAGATCCTCCTCTTCGTCGGCAAGCTCGATCATGACCATGGCGTCGTCATAAGCGGAACGCAGGTCATTGTAGGCTTTGATTTTTCCTTTCAGCTGTGCAATTCGCTGAAGCACCTTCTGTGAATTCTGCAGATCGCCCCAAAAGCTTTCGTCTGCGGTTTTTTCCTCCAGCTGTTTGACTTCATCGGACATCTCCTTAAGACCGAGCGCGTCGGCAAGCTCTGTGAGCGGCTTTTCACTTTCCTGAAGTCTGAGCTTTAATTCTTCAAATTGTAACATCGGATTTTCCTTTCATCGGTTATTTTTTTCGGAAAATAATATGTAGACCAATTAACATTCCATTGTCTTGGCTCCTTAGTCGGAATTTTACAAAGTTAACCTTTTATATTATACACATTTATTGATTCGCCGCAACAGAATTTTGAAAATTTCGGGAATTTTTTTAAAAAAGGCGAAAAATTCATACAATATGATTGAATTTTTTTCAAAATAAGGTACAATACAAATATATACACTTATTGAAAGGAAAAACCATGAAGTACGAAAATCTAAAATGTCCGGGCTGCGGTGAGGTTTTCAAAGACAACGACGATATTGTTGTCTGTCCCGAATGCGGAACCCCTCAGCACAGACAGTGCTATGAAAAGAACGGCGGATGCGTCAATAAAAATCTTCACGAAAGCGGTTTCGTGTGGAAAAATCCGAATCTGCCCGCTGAAGCGGAGAAAAAAGAAGAAACGGACGAAAAGAACGAACCGATTATCTGCCCGCGCTGCGGAAAGGAAAACCCGAAGGGCACGACCGTCTGTTCTCATTGCGGACAGAAGTTTACGATGTTCGGCTTTAACATTGTCGAAAAACAGCAGCAGCTTGAAAGAGAGGACGAGGAGGACCGCAAAATGCGGCTTGAGTCCGGCTTCGGCGGTCTTTCGGATTCTGATGATCTTCCGCCCGTATCAAAGGTCGTTGACGAAAGAGTCAAGCTTCTGGCTCCGGGTATTACCGAAGACCAAAAACAGGAGATCCTTTGCGGACATACGTTAGACAAGGTAATTTCCTTTATCGGATATGGTGCCAAGACGTATGTCAATAAATTCCGCAAGCTTCGTGACGGAAAGAGCTTCACATTTAACTGGGCGGCGTTTTTTCTTTCTCCGTTCTGGTTCTTTTTCCGCAAGCTTTATAAACCCGGAATCATTCTTTCTACCGTGAATATTATTCTGAGTCTGATTTCCTTTGTTCCGATGAGCAAGCTTTCGGCGATAATCGGAGATTATACGGTGAGTGATTTTCTCGCTTTGCCTGCCGAACAGCAGCAGTTTATGACAAGCCAGATGATAAAAATTTTTCCCGTGATCATGCTTTTAAACGGTATTTCTTTTGCGGTTGCCGTGATCAGCGGAATGATGGCCGACAGGCTGTATTATAAATATACCGAAAGCTCACTGAATGAGATTGATGCGGCGGCAGACAATACCTTTAAAATCAGTCTGCTTGCAAAATACGGTTCAACGAGCCGCTGGGCGCCGATGCTTGCCGTTGCGGCTGTCTGGCTTATACCGAATCTGATTCTGAGTTTGTTCGGAGCATGATTTTAATTGAGAGGAGATTATTATGAAAATTAAGAAAGCCATTATTCCCGCCGCAGGACTCGGAACGAGAGTTCTTCCGGCCTCAAAGTCGATTCCCAAGGAGATGCTCAACATTGTTGACAAGCCGGCAATTCAGTATATCGTGGAAGAAGCCGTCGCCGCCGGAATCGAAGAAATCCTGATCATCACCAACCGCGGCAAGGGTGCGATGGAAGATCATTTTGACCATTCATTTGAACTGGAAGCAAATCTTTGCGGCAATCCGTCCAAGAAAAAGATTTATGAGGACGTGTTAAAGCCCGTCAATCTTGCCAACATCTATTTTATCAGACAGAAGGAAACCAAGGGTCTTGCCGATGCGATTTACCGTGCCAAGGGTTTTGTCGGCAACGAACCGTTTGCTATTCTTTACGGCGACGATGTTATCGTCAACCAAGGCGGACAGCCGGTTATCGGTCAGCTGATCGACGCGTATGAAAAATACGGCAAAGGCGTTGTCGGCGTCAAGGAGGTTCCCCGCAAAGATGTCAGCAAGTATTGCTCTTTGGACGTTACACCGCTCGAGAATAATGTGATGCAGTGTCATGATATCATCGAGAAGCCGACGGAGGAACAGATCATTTCCTGCTACTCCATTCTCGGACGGGTCGTTATGCCGCCGGAAATCTTCGATATTATCAGGGATACTCCGGTCAATCCCGTCGGCAAGGAAGTGTATTTCACCGACTCGATGGTGACGCTTGCCAAAACATACGGACTCAACGCGATTGATTTTGTCGGAACGAGATTCGATATGGGCAACAAGCTCGGCATTATGAAAGCCAACTGCGAAATGGCGCTTTGCCACGAAGAAATCGCAGACGACTTCAAAGAGTACATAAAACAGTTGGCCAAGACGCTTTAACCGTGCACTTTTTCATCTGAAAATCAGATTTAATTTTCCGCCGATTGATTTCGGCGGTTTTTCTTTGGTTTGTTTATCGGAATGGACGACTTCGGGTGTGTTGTTATAATTGTTACATTTTTCACAAAGAAATAACAAATTTTAAACTTTTTTATTGTTTATTTTCAACGAAAACTGTTGACATTTTGTGAACGATTGTGTTATCATTTATACGTATAGATTCGACGCTACGGCGCCAATTATTAAGCGAAAGAGGTTGACTTACTTTATGAAAAAGAAGGAAATTCCCTATAAGCTGTATGACATTATTCCGTCTCAGGAAACGATGTACCTGATGGTAAAATACAGCTTCCATAAGCAGCTTACCCAGATACCGACTTCGTTTACCGTAGATGCGGATTTCGATTTCGATCTTCTTCAAAAGGCGTTCGATATTGAACTGCAAAGAAACGACAGCCTTCGTATCCGCTTTGTCTCGGTTGACAAAAAGCTGAAGCAGTATTTTCTGCCCGAGCTTACTTATAAGGTTCCCGTTATGCACTTCTCTTCATTTGAAGAGCAGGACGCCTATTTTTCCGAAGATGCCCAGAAACCCGTCTATTTCCTTAAGGATGAAACCTTCCGCATCGTCTTTTACAAGACAGACGGCGTCGGAAGCGGTATTTATTTCAACGTAAGCCATCTTAACGTTGACGCGATGGGTATCGTGATCATGTATTTTGATCTTCTTAAGGTCTATTTTGCCCTCAAGGATAACAAGCCGATGCCCGAACCGCTCGACAAGTACGAGGACTATATCAAAGAAGAATTTGACCGTCTTGCCGACGAAAAGAAGATGAAAAAGCACGAGGACTTCTATAAGAAATACTTCCTCAAGGGCGGCGAGCCGTTTTATGCGGGTGTTCACGGCCCGGCATTTCTTGAAAAGGCAAGAAAGAAAGCGAAGAATCCGAATCTTCGCGTTCCTGCCGCGTACAATCCGATTTACGATAAGTGCGATACCATCGAAAAGCATATCGATCCCGAAAGCTCCAAGAAGATTCTTGACTTCTGCCTTGCAAGACGGATCGCACCCGAAAGCCTTTTGCAGCTCGGTCTGAGAACGCATTGTTCCAAGATCAATTACAGAACGCCCGACGTTTTCATGATGTCTCTTTGCAGCAAGCGCGCTTCGAAAAAGGAAAAGAACATGAGCGGCTGTCTGACTCAGCCGTTGCAGCTGAGAACGATTATTCCCGAAGACTACACGTTTGAACAGGCCTTAAACGAGATCACTTCCGTAAGAACGCAGCTGTTCATGCACAGCGCATATCCGTATATCACGGCAAGAGATATGTCCAGAGACATCTATGACTACAGCCTGATTCAGGGTCCGGCCTGCATGATGTTCTCCTGGATACCCGTTCCGATCATTCCGGATTCAGAATACCACGTTGATTTTAAGACGTATAATCTCGGAAGATACTTTACGCCGCTTTACGTTATCAGCACGCCGAATCCGAAAACCAAAGGAATTGATATGCATTATATGTACCGTGTAAAGCTTTCGACGCCCGGCGATATTGAAGCACTTCATGCCAATGCAGTGAAAGTTGTTCTTGATGGTATTGAAAATCCGGACAAAACAATCGGCGAATTGCTTGACAGCATTTCCTGATTGTAATAGAATACAGAATATAAATGAAAAGGGAGATTTTAATATGAGTGATAATATGCTTGAAAAAATGAAAAAAGTTATCTGTGAGTATGCCGACGTAAAGCCGGAGGACATTACTCCCGAAACCAATATCAGAACCGACCTCGGACTGAATTCTCTTGAGCTTGTCAACATGGCGGTTGCCATCGAAGATGAATTCGATGTTGAAATTCCTGACCGCGAGGCACTCGGAATCGAGACGGTATCCGATACAATTGAACTTATCAAGAAGTATTTATAAGATTGTCTCATGTTTGCCGCAAAGGGTTCGTACGGCGTTCCTTTTGCGGCATTTGTCTATTGATAAGAAAAAATATAATATTTCTTAATGTATCTGTAACATTGTTGTGCTTGCTTTTTTTGCTTTTCTGTGATAAAGTTATAAATAATAAAAAATGTTTGGGAGGTATGTAATTTGAAAAGAATCTCAAAAAGATTGCTTTCGGTTCTTTTGGTGATGGTCACGTTGGTTTCGATCGCGCTGCCGATGACTGCCGAAGCCGCAGCAACATCAAGCACATATCCTGTGGTTTACGTAAAAGGACGTCGTACACCGCTTTATAATAAAAACGGAAAACAGATTTATCCGCTGAAGACGACGATTCAGGAAAAGCTTATACAGGATAAAAGCACCCTTATGTCGGCGTTCAATAAGAGCTTGCTTACCAACAACTGGGATCCGTTATGTGATGCGATTTACAATTCAATTGCTCCGCTTTATTCCGAACTTGTGCTCGACAATAACGGCGAAATTGCAAACGGTTCTTACCATAAAAAATCCGACACACCGACAAAAAAGACGAGCAATTATAAGGTTTCGGACTACATTTTCCAATACGACAGCCGTGTAGACCCGATTGCCTCCGCAAAGGAACTTCATACGTACATAAAATCTGTTCTCAAAGCGACGGGACAAAAGAAAGTTAACCTTGTCGGACGTTGTCTCGGTTCAAGCATTGTTGCTTCTTACCTGACGCTGTACGGCAACACTTATGTTGATACAGTGCTGTTTTATGCGGCTGCCTGCAACGGTATTCTTCCGATTGGCGCGACTTTCTCGGGTCACATTCAGCTGGACGCCGACAGTATTCAGAAGTATGCCGACACGAATCTGGAAGACGGCGATGACTTTGATGAATTTATCCGCGCTCTGGTTACTCTTACAAACCAGGCGAAGCTGCTCGGCGTCGGGACGGACAAGATCAATTCGGTTTATCTTTCGATTGCGGATCAGATTTTGCCGAAGCTTCTTCTGGCAACCTATGCTACCATGCCTTGTTATTGGAGTATGGTAAGCGACGAATATTTTGAAGCGGCTAAGTCGTTCATCTTCAAAGGCGAAACCAAGAAGTATGCCGGACTGATCAAGAAAATCAATAACTATCATTACAATGTTCAGGTTCCGCTCAACAGCACACTTACCAAACTGAAGAAGAACGGTCTGAAGGTCATAAACATTTCAAAATACAATGTAAGACTTGCTCCCGTTTTCGAAAACTGTAACGTTCAGGCGGACGGAACGGTTGAACTTTCAACAATGTCCTTCGGCGCAACAAGCGCAAACATCGGTAAGACATTGTCCAAGACATATCTGAAAAATGTGGCAGCATCGGGTATGAGCAGCTATGTTTCAAAAGACAGTATGATTGACTCGTCAACCTGTCTCTTCCCGGACAGCACATGGTTTATCAAGAACCTCAAGCATACAACGTTCCCAAGCTGTGTAAACTATCTGATTTATGAGGCATTTTCAAGTAAAGGACAGTTCACGATCAAATCCAACAAGAACTACCCGCAGTATCTTGAATATAAAGATAACACTCTTGTTGCAGTAACACAGTCGAATCCGGATGACCTTGATAAGGACGACAGCAGTTCTTCTATTCTTACATCGACACTGAAAGTGCTGATCACCGCTTTTACAAGTACATTCGGAACCCTGATAAAGATCGTTTCGGGCATTCTTTCGAGTCAGAAATAGTCAAGTCAAGATATAATTTTAAGCCGGCTTATGAGTTTTAAGCCGGCTTGATGTTTTAACAAGATAAAAAATTATCCCGGTCAGGTGTCGGACTGAACCGGGAGCTTTTGATGTTTACAGTTCTCTTAAATGTTCAACGGCCATTTCGAAAATCTCTTTTACATGGTCATCGGACAAAGAGTAATACACGATTTTTCCCTCTTTGCGGTTCTTGACCAGATTCGCTTGTCTGAGATATTTCAGCTGATGGGATACGGCGGACTTCGTCATATCGAGCACGACCGCAATGTCACAGACGCAAAGCTCATTTTCATGCAGCGCCCAAAGAATTTTCATTCGGGTGCTGTCGGCAAAGACTTTGAAAAACTCCGCAAGATCAAAAATCAATTCGTCATGCGGCATAGATTCTTTTGTGGTTGTTACAATGTCCTCGTGAATATGATTGCAGTCACAGGTCAGTTCATTTTTGCCCATTTTCGGTCACTCCGATTGCTCAGTCTTCCCACGGCTCTTGATAC
>JBJFHV010000279.1:0-10109 GCA_051894015.1 Acutalibacteraceae bacterium
CTTTACGTCCCGTAAAGCCTAAGCCTTCCTCGGTAGTCGCCTTCACGCTGACACAGTCAATATCAATACCGAGCGCAGCGGATATCATCGCCCGCATATCATCAATGTAAGGCCGAAGCTTCGGCTGCTGAGCAAGAACGGTGGCGTCAACGTTTTCGATTTCAAAGCCTGCCTCCCTGACCTTGCGGCAAACCTGTCTTAAAAGCTGAATACTGTCTGCGCCCTCATACTGCGGGTCAGTGTCGGGAAACAGCAGTCCGATATCGCCGAGAGCCGACGCCCCCAAAAGCGCGTCGGAAATTGCATGAAGCAAAACGTCAGCGTCCGAGTGACCGAGAAGTCCCATTTCAAACGGGATTTCCACACCGCCTAAAATCAACGGTCTGTCCTTTACAAACTTATGTACGTCATATCCGTGTCCGATTCTCATACTTCTATCTCCTTTACTTTTTCAATAAATTCTTCATATGTAACAAATGAGTTCAAAATTTTTACCAGCGACGAGGTTGACATTCTTTCCGGCAAAGAGAGCGCCGAAAGAAGCTTTTTGCGCTTCTGAGAGCTGTTTTCCCGTCCCGAAAGTCCGTATTCATAAAGGTCAACGTTCGTAATCAGCCGCCGTTTTTCGTCCGTTTGTCCGGCCGTTACGCCGGCTTTCCTGAAAGCCTCGAGAATTACCTGTTCCGGTACCCCTTCTACACCGAGCTTTCCCTCTTTTGACCGTTCGGTTTTCCGCTTTTCCTTTCCGAAAAGATCGGGAATGTAGACGTTGATGATTTTATCTTTCGGAACGCACGAGGAAATAAAATTACGAATTACAAAGCCGGCCGAATCGCTGTCGGTCAGGACGATAATCCCTTTTTCGTCCGCAAGCCGCCTGATTAGCTTTTGCTTTTCGTTGTCCTTGAAAATACCGAAGCCGTCGGTTTTGATGATCAATCCGTCGATGATATTTGAAAGCTTGATCACGTCATATTTCCCCTCAACAATGATCGGTTGACTAAGCTTGATCATACCTTTTCCCCCGCCGTAATCAAAAGAAGCTTCACCATCAGCTGTTCGAGTACAAGCCGACCCGAGTCATAGCTTCTTTTCAGCTTCATATCGGCTTTTGAAAGCTCCTCGAGACAAAGACGAAGCTTATCAAGTCCGATCTTTTTACAATCTCTTGCGGCGTTGGACAAAACAAATTCTCTGCCTTTATAGCTGAAACAACCGGCAAGCTCACTCGCCTGTCTGCCCGAATAAACCGCAACCGCCGCCCGGTACAGATCGACGTAAGAGCCGATAATAGCACCGAGGATATACTGCGGTTCGGTTTTTTGCCGCAGCAAGGTATCGAAAACCTCATACGCTTTTGTAAAGTCATTCATCATCAGCGCTTTTGTCAGATTATACACCTTGGCATCAAGCGTTTTCACACAGACCGCATCAATATCGGACTTTTTGATTTCGCCCTCTGCAACAAAATGACAAACCTTTGATAGCTCATTAATCAGCACATTGAAGTCATCGCCGACACACGAAACAAGATACTGTGCCACATTCGTCTCGAGCACACAGCCCTGTTTTTTTGCCGAAGAAATCAGCGGCCGGATCAGCTCCATGCCCTTTCGGCGGTTCAGTTCGCAAACCGCACCGTATTGATCGAAAAGAGCAAGAATCTTTTTACCCGTCTTTTTCGAAAGGCCGACATTTCCCTGACGAAAGATCAGCACGGTGCTTTCGGGAAGAGACGAAAACGCGTCTTCCATCGTTTTCAGTTCCTTTTCGTTCAGTGAATCAAGCTTATAGTCGTCAACGGCAACAACTCTTTTTTCGCTCATCATCGGCATCAGGGAAGCACGCTCGTACACATCGCGAAGATCCAGTCCTGCTCCCTGAAACATTTCATAATTGAACGCTTCAAAGCTTTCGTCGACGTTCTTTTTGACCAGCAAGTCGGAATAATACTGCTTGAGATACGCTTCGTCACCATAAATCAGATACACTTTGAAAAACTCGCCGCTTTTTATGTGCTGTCTTAACTGCTTTTCATCAAATACCGCCATTCATTTTCTCCTTTCAAAGTGTAGTTTCCGCTCTTTTCAAGCCAGATCGTAATATCTGAGTCATTCGCTGTTGAAAAAGCATCGGTTACAGCTTGTTGCGATGATACTATTATATCGGATTTCGTCAGATTATCAAGTGTAATTTCGGGATTATCCGTGATCAGCACATCGGATTCGCGTAATTCTTCCGCCAAATTGATTTGCTTACCGTAAATATCCATAACTGCACCGTTCTCTGTCAGGCGGATCCGGCAATTTTCGTCCAAGGAAACAGAGTCCGACATAAACACCTTTTCCCTATTTTCGGGAGAAAGCGAAGACAAATCCCTGTCTTGTGTCACGATCCGTTCAGCTGAAATTCCATTCAGCAACACGGCGGCATCCGCGTTTTGTCCGAGAACCACCGCAAAAGTAACCGGACATTTCTGCTCTTGAAGGCTCCGCTGTACAAATCGGGCTTGATAGCTGTCACAGCCTTTCATGAGTAAGACGCTGTCTTTTCGGTGTGTCACCGAAACTGCCAGTCCGTTTTCAATATCATAAACCGTCACGCAATAACTCATTTTATTCCGGTAAGAATCCGCCAAAGCTGCTGTCGGAAGACTCACGAGAAGAAAAACCGCCGCCGCAAAATATAATGCTCTCCTTTCTTTCCGGATTGCTATATACATCAACACGAAAAATGCAAATATGAACACAACCCAAAGCCATACCGTATCAAAACGGAAGCGATACACCGAAAAGTCGGACGAATCCAGAAACGACACCGCTTTTATAAAATAACCGGCACAAGCGGAAACCATAAAAATCAGAAGATCTGATATAACAGGAACTGCATAAAAGATTACCGCAAAACCCGAGAAAACGACAAACACCGTTATCAAAGGCAGAAGCATCAGATTACCGAGTATTCCGACAGTGGATAGGTAACCGAAGCTCAGCGCCGAAATCGGCAAAGTAAACAGACTGACAAAAAAACTTGTCAGTACGCAGTCAATAACCGCCTCTAAGACGAATTGAACCGCTGTGCTTCCGATTTTCGGACGAAGCTTTGAAAGAATCGACTGTGAAACGGGAAGAACAAAAACAATAATGGCAAACGTCGCCGAAAAGGACAGAAGAAAGCTCAGATTCAGGCAGGCATACGGATTGAGAATCAGAATCACAACAGCGGAAAAGCCGAGCGAATCAAGCGGATCGGTCTGCTTGCCGATTACCTGTCCGAGCAAATACAAAAGCATCATAAATCCCGCCCGCATCACCGAGCCGCTGAAATCGGCGAAGGCCATAATCAGCACGGTGAAACCCAACAAAACAACCGCCGCTTTTCTCTCGTCGAAGCCGGTAAAGCCGACCGCACGCATAACAAAAAGAATCCATATTGAAAGATGAAGACCCGAAACCGCCATAATATGAGCGACGCCGGCCGATTTAAAATGTGAATAGGTTTCGTCCGAAATAAAGCTTTTATCGCCGAACAAAACAGCAATCACCAATCCTGCCGTATCAGGCTCGAAGCTTTTCAAAACAATATTTTTGACTCTCCGTCTTTCGTTTTTTATCAGATACAACAAACCGTGTCTGCCTTTTTGGGTAAGCGTTATTTTTCCGAAAGGATAGGTTCCGAGCAGGATTTTTTTACTTTGATACGATCGCTGTACAGCCTTCACCTTTTCGGATATGCGATAGACTTTTCCCGTATATTCGATTTTATCGCCGGGTCCGAGAGTATCGGCAAGCTCATCCGATTTCGAAAGTGACAACCGGACATTCGGTTTCAAAAGGCTGTCAGAGCCGAGTAATTTCGCCCGAAAATAATATCTTCCGTTATTTTCGGTCGGATAATCGGTGATTTCAAGCTGTACCGTACGCTTTTCCGACAAATTCGCTATCGCCGGTTTTTCGACGAAAGCCGTGCCCGCAAGCACAAGCAGACAGGACACGGAAATGCTGATCAACACAGTTTCGGCAAAAGCGGCATAGGAGCCGCGCCCCCTGATCAGATGAATGAAAAGAAAAAGAATAACCGCCGCGCTGACGGCAACGCAAAGCCACGGCGATTCTGCCAGACACAGAACCGACATCGTAACAAGCATTGTAATTCCGGCAACCGCGAGCGGTCTTTTCATTTGAACATCCGTCCCTGATTCAGGTTATTTCGGGAATACAGGCAGTTTTTCAAGGAAAATAATATCGTCCCTTTCCGCCGCATCGCCCTCGGCAAGAACAGCCGCCTGTCCGACAATTTTTGCGTCAAACTTTTCAACAAGCTTTTCGACAGCGGCAAGAGATTCACCCGTACTGATAACGTCGTCAAGAATCAGCACGCGTTTACCCCTGATTTTTTCGCCCTCGTTTCCGTCAAGATAAACAGTCTGTTCCTTTTGCGTCGTAATCGAGCGGACATTGACGCAGACGGGGTCTTTCATATAAACCTTTACACCCTTACGGCAAATGAAGTACGGCTTACCCGACTGTCTTGCCATTTCGTAAGCCAAGGGAATTCCTTTGGCTTCCGGTGTGATGATGTAATCGAACTCCGGGCATTTTTTTAAAAGCTCACTTGCCGCGGCGACGGTGACCTCAACGTCGCCGAAGATAATAAATGCCGCAATATCAAGATGCTCACTGACCGGACAAAGCGGAAGTTCTCTTTCGAGTCCGGCAATTTTCATTTTGTATGTTTCCATTTGTATTTCACTTTCCTTTTGAAATAGAATTTACTTATTATTCGGCGCTTCCGAAGGTAAGACCCAGAGGCGCACCGCCGAGAAGATGGAAGTGAAGATGATGCACGGTCTGACCGGCGTCATCTCCGCAATTGTTGACAATCCGGAAGCCATTATCAAGCTTCATTTCTTTTGCAAGTCTTGCGGCAACCTCAAAAATATGAGCAACCACCGCACTGTTGGTTTCGTTGATCTGCGCCGCTGAGGGAATATGCTGCTTCGGGATAATCAGAATATGTACCGGAGCCTGCGGGTTGAGATCGTTGAAAGCAACAACTGTTTCGTCCTCGTAGACCTTGGTTGACGGAATTTCTCCGTTGGCTATTTTGCAAAAAATGCAGTCCATAAAAGAACCTCCTTGTATAAGTGCTTCACCCTGCCGAAAAAACGGCAGGGAAAGCCGGCTGATTTATTTTAACATAGCTTTGACAATTTCACAAGCCTTTTTGACCGCCTCAGGCAAAGCGTCAACATTCTTCGCACCTGCCATGGCGCTGTCGGGCTTTCCGCCGCCCGAGCCTCCGGCAAGCTTTGCGGTTTCTCTTGCGATATTTCCGGCATGAGCGCCGAGGGACACCGCTGTCTTTCCGCAGCAGACGCAGATGTTACCTGTGCCCTTCGCTTTCTGTATTCCTCCGACAACACCGACGTATTCTTCGCCCTTGCTTCTTATAAGGTCACACATCTTTCTCATTTCGTCAACGGTGGTGTCACTGAGCATGGCGGTAACAACCTTTACGCCGCCGACCTCTTCGGCGTTTTCAAGCATCGACTTTGCCTTGATGTTGGCGATTTCGCCCGAAAGCTTTTCGAGTTCCTTATCCTTCGCCTTCAGGTCAGCCATCACCGAAGCCGCCTTCGCTTCCACGTCCTTGACGTTCGAAGTTTTCAACGTTGCGGCAACGTTGGAAAGTGTTTCAAGGCTTGCGTTCAGATAAGAAAGAGAATTCAGACCCGTTACGCCTTCAATTCTTCTGACACCTGCGGCAACGGAGGATTCGGACACAATCTTGAACAGTCCGAGATTGCCGGTGTTCTCGGCGTGCGTACCGCCGCAAAGCTCAACCGAGAAGTCCCCTGCCTTAACAACACGGACGGTATCGCCGTACTTTTCGCCGAACAGTGCCATTGCGCCCATTTTCTTCGCTTCTTCGATCGGCATTTCCTTTGTTTCAACGGGAACAGCCGAAAGAATCACTTCATTGACCAGTCTTTCCACCTCGGCGATTTCTTCTTTCGTGAGAGCCGAGAAATGAGTAAAGTCGAATCTTACGAGATTGCTGTCAACAAGCTGACCTGCCTGTTCAACATGTGTGCCGAGCGTCTTTCTTAAAGCCGCCTGAAGAAGATGCGCTGCCGAATGGTTGCGCTTGATGGCGTTTCTCTTATCGGCATCGACCTTAGCCGTCACGGCGGAATCGACCGCTAAGCTTTCGCCGCTGACAAGCCGTCCGTGGTGAAGAATGACACCGTCAGCGGTCTTTGTTGTCGCAACAACTTCAAACGAAGCGTCTGCGCAGGTGATGACGCCGGTATCGCCTACCTGACCGCCGCTTTCGCCGTAAAACGGAGTACGTTCAAGAACAAGCGTTGCGTCCTGTCCGTCGGAAACAAATTCCGCCTTTTCGCCGTCAACGATAACAGCGATGATTTTGCTTTCGCTTTCGAGCGTTTCGTAGCCGACAAAATCGGTTTTTTCGATTCCTTTGGTCACGTTTCCGCTGCTCTTCCAGGCTTCTGCGCCGGCGTCCTTACGGGCGGCACGAGCCATTTTGCGGTTTTCTTCGACAAGACGCTTGAACTCGTCCTCGTCAACGCTTAAGCCTTTTTCGGCAAGAAGCTCTTTCGTCAAGTCAATCGGGAAGCCGTAGGTATCCTGAAGCTTGAAAGCGTCGGCGCCCGAAAGGGTCTTACCGTCAAGGTTTTCGATTAAGGTGTTAAGCATCTGAAGTCCCGTATCAACGGTTTTGGCGAAGCTTTCTTCCTCTGCCTTGATGACCTTGACAATCAGGTCATGCTTTTCGACAAGGTTCGGGTAAGCGCTTTCATTTTCCTTAATGACGGTTTCGCAGACCTCGTAAAGGAACGGACGGTTGATACCTAAAAGCTTACCGTGACGGGCGGCACGGCGAAGAAGTCTTCTTAAAACATAGCCTCTGCCCTCGTTTGACGGCATAACACCGTCACTGATCATAAAGGTAGTGCTGCGGATATGGTCGGTGATTACACGAAGCGAGATGTCCTTCTTCTCGTCGTCGTGATAGTTGACGCCCGCGATGTCGATGACGTGTTTCATGATGTTGCGGACAGTATCGACCTCAAAAAGATTGTCAACGCCCTGCATGATGCAGGCAAGTCTTTCAAGTCCCATGCCCGTATCGATATTACAGGACTTGAGACGGCTGTAATTGCCGTTGCCGTCGTTATCAAACTGCGTGAAAACAAGGTTCCAGAATTCGGTATAGCGGTCACAGTCACAGCCCGGTCCGCAGGTCGGAGAGCCGCAGCCGTATTTTTCGCCTCTGTCAAAGTAAATCTCCGAGCACGGACCGCACGGACCTGAGCCATGCTCCCAGAAGTTATCTTCTTTTCCGAGACGGACGATTCTTTCCGGGTCAACGCCGACTTCCTTTGTCCAGATATCAAAAGCCTCGTCGTCCTCCTCATAAATCGTGACCCAAAGCTTATCGACGGGCATTTTCATAACCTTGGTGCAGAATTCCCATGCCCAAGCAGTGGCTTCATGCTTGAAATAGTCGCCGAAAGAGAAGTTACCGAGCATTTCAAAATATGTGCCGTGACGTGCGGTTATGCCGACACGCTCAATATCGGGTGTACGGATACACTTCTGGCAGGTGGTCATTCTCGTTCTCGGCGGGGTCAGCTCACCCGTGAAGTACTTTTTCAGCGGCGCCATACCGGCGTTAATCAGAAGCAGGCTCTTGTCTCCCTGCGGCACGAGCGAAAAACTCGGTGCACGAAGATGTCCCTTACTTTCGAAAAATGAAAGATACTTTTCTCTGATTTCGTTCAGTCCCATCCATTGCATTGTTATCATGTCCTTTCTTTGGTTTACAAAATAAAAAAAGATACTTTTTGCCGTTTCTTCGGGGTGAAGCAAAACACTCCACGGTACCACCCGACTTGCGCAAAAAGCACCACTCAGCGTAAACACGGATTGATTCGGTCTCCCGACAATCGGCGTTTACAATCCCTTAACGCGGGGAACGTCCGTCCTTTCGGCGGAAACTCGGCAGGCAGCACGCACCGTCTTTCTTCGGCGGACAGCCTTTCAGCCGTTGAGCTGTCCTCTCTTTTCCGACGGACGGATTGTTTCCTGCGTCACAGTATTTGAACTATTGAATTTTACCCGATTATTTTACTATTCCTCTCGCTTTTTGTCAAGAGCGGAAAAGCAGGCAAAAGATATATATTTTTATTATTATACACCACTTTTATGGAAAATAAAAGATTTGACTTATAAAAATTCTTCTGATATAATAGCTTTGTACGGCTAACAGGCATCAGTCGTGCTATTTTTATGTCTGCATGATTTTAACGGAGGCAAATACCATGAAGAAAGATATCGTAATCGTCGGCGCAGGTCCTGCCGGCATTTTTACCGCAATCGAAATGATAAAAAAAGGCAGTAAGAAAAGTATTCTGATTGTCGAAAAGGGTCAGTCGGTCGAAAACAGACACTGCCCGAAGGATAAAACCCACAAGTGTGTTTCCTGCAAGCCCTATTGTCATATCACAACCGGCTTTTCGGGCGCAGGCGCCTTCTCGGACGGAAAGCTTTCGCTTTGCTATGAGGTCGGCGGTGATCTTCCGTCGCTCATCGGCGAAGCAAAAGCACAGGAAACGATCGACTACGCCGACAAAATCTATCTTGAATTCGGTGCCGATGAGCACATTGAGGGCATCAGCAATTCCGAAGAGGTCAAGAAAATCCGCATCAAGGCCATTCAGGCAGGCCTGAAGCTTGTTGACTGCCCGATCCGCCACATGGGAACGGAAAAGGCTCAGGATATTTACTACGCAATCGAACAGTATCTGATCAATAACGGCGTTGAAATCCGCTTCGGCGAGGAATGTCAGGATCTGATTCTTGAGGGCAACGAATGTAAGGGCGTCCGCATCAAGAACGCAAAAACCGGCAAGGAAGAGGAAATTTTTGCCGACCACACCGTCGTCGCAACCGGAAGAAGAGGCGCCGAGTGGCTCGAGCAGATCTGCGCCGAATACGGCATCGCGCATCAGCCCGGTACGGTTGACATCGGCGTCCGCGTCGAAGTGCGAAACGAAATCATGGAAAAGGTCAACGAGGTTCTTTATGAATCAAAGCTGATCGGATATCCGAAGCCCTTCAAAAACAAGGTCCGTACCTTCTGTCAGAACCCCGGCGGCTTCGTCAGCCAGGAAAACTACGACAACGACCTTGCGGTTGTCAACGGTCATTCCTATAAGGAGCTCAAATCCAACAACACCAACCTTGCCATTCTCTGCTCCCACAACTTCAGCTATCCGTTCAACCAGCCGATTTCCTACGCACAGAAGGTCGGCGAGCTGACGAATATGCTCGGAACGGGGCATATTCTTGTTCAGCGCTTCGGCGATATTCTTGACGGCAAGAGAACCTGGGAAAAGGAGCTTGCGCAGTCGAACGTCAAGCCCACTCTGCCCGATGCCGTTGCCGGTGACATCACCGCCGCCATGCCGTACCGGGCGATGACGAACATCATCGGCTTTATCAAGGCGATGGATCACGTTGTCGAGGGCTTCGCGTCCTATGAAACACTTCTCTACTCCCCCGAGCTCAAGTTTTACAGCAACCGTGTCAAAATGGACAGCGACTTTAACACCAGCGTCAAAGGTCTTCATTGCTTAGGCGACTCAAGCGGCTGGACAAGAGGTCTGATGATGGCTTCGGTCATGGGTGTTCTGATGGGTAGAAAATTAAGCGAAGAAGAATAAGAAAGAATGAATAAATACCGCCGGAGTGCTCCAGACAGTATGCACTCCGGCGTTGTTTTTGTTACGGACAACAATAGGTGTCACAGTCACAATCGATTGTGCTGTCGCCCATGCAGGCAGCCACCTGATAATAAATCGGGATCTTGATGCTTACCTTTTGTGTGACGGTAATTTCACAGCGTTCGGCGTTTTTGTCTTCACAGCAATCAATGTCCGGCTCTCCGCAGCATTCCACAACCACTTCACCGAGTGCTGTATTGGGTTTCAACTCAATCGGAACGCTGATCTCCGCATAGCGATAGCCGGCTTTTACGCAGCTGTCCTGCGTGCAGTCACACTCTTCTCTCAGGAT
>JBJFHV010000280.1:0-2085 GCA_051894015.1 Acutalibacteraceae bacterium
CAAAGTCGGACTTTCTTGCCGCCGCCGCCTGATATTCACGGACTTCGTCAAGATTTTTGATTTTATCCGCCCACTTTTCGATTGCCGGATGCTCGGGCGAAATAACCATGTAAGTTGCACCGAACAGCGTGTCGGGACGGGTTGTGTAAACAGTCAGCGTGTCGCCGGTGGTTGCGGTGAAATCAACCTCGGCGCCGGTGGACTTGCCGATCCAGTTTCTCTGCTGAAGCTTGACTCTTTCGATGAAATCAAGGTCGTCAAGGTCGTTGAGAAGTCTTTCGGCGTAGGCGGTGATTTTCAGCATCCACTGGCTCTTTGTCTTATGTATGACCTCACTGCCGCAGCGTTCGCAAACGCCGTTTACGACTTCTTCATTGGCAAGCACGCACTTACACGAGGTACACCAGTTAACCGCCATTTCCTTTTTATACGCAAGACCCTTTTTGAACATCTGCAGGAAAATCCACTGTGTCCATTTATAGTAAGACGGGTCAGTTGTGTTGATTTCACGGCTCCAGTCGAACGAAAAACCGAGCGACTGCAGCTGCTGTTTGAAGTGAGCGATGTTATTTTTCGTAACCACCTCGGGGTGGATATGGTTTTTGATTGCGTAGTTTTCCGTCGGAAGTCCGAACGCGTCCCAGCCGATCGGATACAGAACGTTGTAGCCCTCAAGACGCTTCTTTCTTGCGATGATGTCAAGTGCGGTGTACGGTCTCGGGTGGCCGACGTGAAGACCCTGCCCCGACGGATACGGGAACTCGATCAGGCAGTAATACTTCGGAAGCGAGAAGTCCTGCTTTGCATGGAAAACGCCGCTTTCCTCCCATTTCTCCTGCCACTTTTTTTCTGTCTTTTTAAAATCGTAATACAAGTTTTATCACTCCGAATCTATCTTCAAAAAAATTTATTCCGTAATAATATCGGAAAGATCAACGTCTTCCGCGTCAGACCAAAGCCTTTCAAGGTTATAATACTCTCTGCTTTCACCGGTGAAAATATGCACGATCACCGTGCCGTAATCGAGCACGATCCAGCCGGTTGCCTTGCCCTCAATGTGGGTCGGCTCAATGCCGAGCTGACTCATTTCGTATTCCAGCTCGTCCGCAAGGGATTTGACATGGGTGTTCGACGTACCCGTTGCGATAACAAAATAGTCGGCAACGATCGAATAATCGGTGATGTGAATGGCTTTCAGGTCAATTGCCTTTTTCTTGTCTAATATTTTCACTGTTGCTAATGCTTTTTCAAGCTCTGTCATTTTACAATCAGTCCTTTCGGGATTGAATTAGTTGTTTGGTTCGTTTGGTTCGCTTTTCTCTTTTTCTGCGTCTTTCAGCTTGATAACCAACTCGTTATAAAAGTCGACGCTATCGGTATGAATGACGAATTTACACTCCGAAAGCCGTTTCAGCGAAAACTGAAGCGAGTAGAGGTCGCCTTTATCGAGCGACTCAAAGGAAAGGCTTCGCATCACTTCAACGTCCGGGTAATTTCTTTCGGGTGAAATAAAGTCGGCGGTATAGATGATCTTTTCAAGTAGCGACATACCCGCCCTGCCCGTTGTATGGTAACGGACAGCGTTTATAATATCGGGGTCTGTGATGCCAAGCTCAAACTTAATAAAAGCCGCTCCCGACATGGCGTGCCACAGTTTCGGGTTGTTTTTTTCCGCCTGACTTAAGATTATACCATCTTTTTTCATGATTTTCAACTGTTCTTCCCGACTTTCGTTTTTCATCACGTCATGAAGCAGTCCGGCAATATAAGCTTTGTCCGGGTCTCCGCCGAATTTTTCGGCAAGTTTCACCGCCGTATCGGCAACACCCATGGAATGAACAAATCTGTCCTCATTCAGTTTTCCCTTTAAAAGGGCAATCAATTCGTCTTTTCGCTCAAGAACATTCATGGTATAAATTCCTCTTTTTAATGTAGTCGGAAACGTCTTTGCCGAGGTATTCTTCGGCGTTCTTTCCGTCGGCAAGAAGCGACCGGATTTCCGTTGATGAAAGCTCAACGGGCGGCAATTCGGAAATGATGATTTCGCCCTTTTCACTGTCAAGACCGAGCGTATGGAAAGCATAC
>JBJFHV010000281.1:0-2080 GCA_051894015.1 Acutalibacteraceae bacterium
AAAGGATCTTCGGCTCAAGTGCCATCGCTCTTGCAATCGAAACACGCTGTTTCTGACCGCCGGAAAGCTCACACGGATAGTTTTTGACCTTATCCGAAAGCCCCATTTTGTCAAGCAGAGCCAAAGCCTTTTTGTCGATTTCGGCGTAAATCTGCTTTTTATTCTTTTTAAAGTCGGGACGCTCTTTCGCTCTGATTTTCAAAGCCAGCGTTACATTGTCAAGTACATTGTACTGCGGAAACAGGTTAAAATCCTGAAAAACAAGCCCGATTTTCAGCTGCTTTTCAAGCTGTTGTTTTTTGGAAAGCTTCATTTCACTTTCGCTGTCAAAAATCGTGTCGCCGTCAACGACAATTTTTCCGCTGTCCGCCGTTTCCAGAAAATTGATACAGCGAAGAAGCGTTGTTTTACCGCTGCCCGACGAGCCGATAATCGAAAGGACGTTTCCCTTTTCAAGGTTAAAGGAGATTCCCTTTAAAACCTTGGTCTTACCGAAGCTTTTTGTTAAGTTTGTCACTTCCAGTATCGCCATCTGAAACCCTCCTTACGCCTTAAAATAGTCAAGCCGCTTTTCGATTCTTCCGAAAATGACGGTCAGCAGTCCGCAGAAGATAAGGAAGAACAGCGCCGTATAGAACAGCGGCCAGATAACACCTCTTGCCGAAAACCTGCCCGCAACCATGATGATATCGACAACGGCGATAACTCTTGCAAGCGAGGTGTCCTTGATAAGGGTCATAAACTCGTTGCTCATCGGCGGAACAATGCGCTTGATCACCTGAAGCAAAACGACCTTGAAAAACGTCTGTGTCTTTGTCATGCCTAAAACCTGACCGGCTTCGTACTGGCCCTTCGGGATCGACTCAATGCCGCCGCGGTAAATTTCGGAAAAGTAACAGGCGTAGTTGATGATAAAGGCGATTGCCGCCGCCGTCATTCTCGGATTATCTCCCGGGATTTGTTTGCCGAATATAAGCCCCGGCACATAGAATACAACAAAAAGCTGAAGCATCAGCGGTGTGCCCCGGATAACCCAGACAAAGGCCCTTGTAATCAGTTTGACGGGCGAAAACTTCGACATCGAGCCGAACGCAATAATCAGTCCTAACGGAAGCGCAAAAAGTAACGTCACTCCGAACAGCTTTACATTTTCGAAAAAGCCGATAAACAGTTCGGAATTTATCGTACTGAAACTCATTTTATTCTGACCTCGGCTGACCGTCGATTCCGTCAAGCCGTCCTTTCCTGTTTATTAGACAGATAAAACAACCAAAATGCCGTCTTTATGGGACGGCATCGGTCATTTTTAATTTTGTTGTTTATTTTGCAATGATCTGCTCGGAAAGCTTATACTTTTCAGCGATTGTATTCAGTTCGCCGCTTTCAACAAGCTTTGTGATTGCTTCGTTAACCTTGGCGGTAACGTCGCTGTCCTTGCGGAATGCAATACCGTACTGCTCGTCTGCGAATGCAAGAGACTCAACAACGACGAGGTCTTCGTAATCGGTGCCCTCACCGATCATGCCGATGGAAAGAACATAGTCAACAACACAGCCGTCTGCGGTGCCGGAAGCAACTTCCATGAGAGCTGTTTTCTGATCTTCAACGGGGGTGTACTTGGCGGAAGCGAAGAATTTGTCGGTCTTGGCAACTTCTTCACCGGCGGATTCCGCTTCGGCAACGATGTTTACGTCCTTCATGTCCTCAGCCTTGAGGTACTTGTCAGCGTTGTCTTTCTTAACGATAAGAACCTGCTTGTTCGCCATGTACGGAGTGGAGATCGACATGGCTTCTTCTCTTTCCGGTGTGATGGTCAGACCGTTCCAGATGCAGTCGATGTTCTTGGATTTAAGCTCGGTTTCCTTGGCTTCCCAGGAGATCAGCTGGAACTTTGCTTCTACGCCGAGTTCCTTGCAGACTGCCTTGGCAAATTCGGTTTCAAAGCCGACGAATTCGCCGTTGTCGTCCTTGTAGTTCATCGGAGCGAATTCCGTGTAGCCGATGATCATTTCGCCTTTTTCCTGAATGTAAGCAAGGTCGGAAGCAGCATCAGCCGCCGTTGTGTCGCCGGCAGCGGTGG
>JBJFHV010000282.1:0-10019 GCA_051894015.1 Acutalibacteraceae bacterium
ATCCTACATTATCATGGCTGTAATGATGGGAGGCGGAATCTGGCTTCGCTCTGCCGGGTGTGTGCCGGATGTATTTATCGCTGTCTTTTATACCGGTCTTGGCTGTGCTCTCGCATCGGCAGGTATCATGTTTTGGATCATTTTCTTGATGTTCCACAAAGAAAGAAATAACACATAAAAACCGTGTCTTGCAATCTGGTAAGACACGGTTTTTTACAGGTTAAAAGCCTGTAAACGCGCTTGTTTACAGGCTCTTTGGCGGGAAGTCAGGAATTCGACTCTCGGACTGCGGATCTTGACCATTTGTGGGTCAAACAGTTTGCCGATCAGTCTGCGTAACAATATATACAAAAAGTACCTACCGTAAATAAGTACTTCTTTTATGGCGAATAACAGTAATTCTGATAGAGATCTCAAGGAATGCATTTTCCTGGTTCTGCTATGCCCTCCGGTGAAGTAAAGCAAGAATTCGAAATATACCGCCAAACCGGAATTTGTATCACTGTACTGACTTAGTCCATTCAGAATATAGTTTTTTTATTGAAACGCAGCAGAATGCTGTTGTGCCGTCTTTTTCAAAAAAATATCCGGAGTCCATTTGTTCAATAAAAGTCCAACCATTATCTTTCATATATTTTACAAAATCATCAGGATTGTC
This sequence comes from Acutalibacteraceae bacterium, assembly GCA_051894015.1. GTDB lineage: Bacteria > Bacillota > Clostridia > Oscillospirales > Acutalibacteraceae > UBA6857. The sequence continues at coordinate 659 of JBJFHV010000282.1, forward strand.
TTTTGAGCATCTGTACGTGTTCTCATCAACCTGAATCACTGATGAATCTGAGAATGCAAATAAGCCATAAATGTTATCACAATAATAATGCTCAATCGGTAATGAGACAGAAACTAAAACAATAATTGTTATGAAAACTTTTACATGATTCTTCATTTTTATCAGTCCTTACGATTGGGATATTTCAACAATAGCGTATCGTCCCTTTCTTTTTCAATGCATGACCACAAATCGTAAGGAAAGCTTCAGAAAATTGTAAGAAAAAGGAAGCAGTAACCGAACCGCTTCCTTTTTTTCATGAAAGTTATGACCAATTTTGATACAAGATACGTGCGGTATTGCCTTTTTGTTAAAACAGATTACGATTCGTTGAAAGGTGCACTCTGAGGCGTTACTGCAAAGGCGTTCCTGTGGCAACGGTTCCGTCATCAATTTCGTGATCCGATAAAATCTGCTCCTGTGTCAGCATGAAGTACCTGTTCCATCCATCGTCAAGCGGTGCATTCATGCCCGAATCCGCCCAAGTAATATCAACATGGTAGGTGCCGCTTTCGAGCTTCACAAGATTCCAGGCATGAGCCTCTCCCTGCGAAACTCCGCCGACGGTTTTGCACCAAAGATCGGCCTTTTTGCAAAGATATTCAAACGCTCTGGAATAACCCTGACAAATGGCAACAGGTCCTTCGATTGCGCCGTATGCCGTTGTGGTTTTATTCCCGCCGGTAAAGTCGTCGTCGTAAGCGGTTCTTATTGAGATTACCGCCGCAAGATAGCGGTACTTGTCATAGGTACTGAAGTTTTTCGGAATTGACTCGACGATCAGATTGCATTCCATGTCAAAAATCCTCAGTTCTTCTTTTACGGCGCTTGTGTCCTCGACACTTTTGGTATCCGGATCCGAGGGAAAGAAGTATAACGACCTCAAGGCCGTTGTTGTGTCGCCGTCCAAGACATCCGAAATTTGAAAGTAAAGCTCGCATTCCGGATGATCGACGCAAAGTGCAGCTGAAGCAATTAACACATTATCCAGAACATCGTATCCGTATTCCTCGGCCGGGTATTCAAAAGGAATCAGCGACCGGATTTTGGGGAGCATTTCATCATAAAGCTGTTTCTGTGCGCTGTTGAGTTTGGAATACTCTGTGTTATCCGTTTCATAAGGATAGCAAACGGCAGAGCCGTTGTTCAAGTCCTGCTTAACATACTCAAGAGCCAAATCAATGTCACTTTGAATACGCTTTTTCGCAAGAGCTCTTGCCTCTTCTGTCTGCTGTTCCTGCTCCGGTGCAGTCGTGGACTGTGCACTGCTTGTTTCGGCGGTAGTTGTTCCGGATGTTTCCGAAGAATCATTCATTTCTTTTTGACAGCCGGCCAAAGATGATAGCAAAAGCAAGGTCGATAAAAACAAAGCGGCGGTTTTCCGGATGAATGAAAAAGTTTTTTTTGAATACAAGAGCATTTCTCTCCCTTCCTTGTTAAATCCCGGCTATGAGCTAAACACGGATTTACTTACAGATGCAAACAGTATATAGTGTGTTAGTCTGATAAGATGTTCAATATATTGCAGTGCGGTTTTGCAAAACTCGCGGTTTGCTCATGGCCGGTTAAAGCTTTATGCCGTATTCACACATGAAAATCACCCCGACATTTTCTGTTGAAATATCGGGGTTGCGGATCTTATTTACCCAGGCTGATTTCACCTTTCAAGAGTTTCACGAAAAATCTGAACAAAGATGTGAGCCACTTGATAAAGGCATTGAGCTTTGACCCGTTGGTAGGTTTCTGCTCTGCAGTATGCATCCAGTCAAAGTCAGCCATATTTTCCTCTGTCATATTAGCCAGATATCCGGTAGAGGTTGTAGATCCGTCACAATATACAGAGAATCGTGCCAGATTTCTGTCATTTGAGGTTGCCGTCACATTCTCATATCTGAAGAAGTATGTTGCTATTTTTTCAAAAGGCATGCCGGGATCATGATGGCAGTTTTTGACAATCCAGGTAGTCTCAGGGAAAGCACAGGTTGAAGTATCGACCATCTTATCGGGAGAGATATAATCACCAAAGCCTGCATCAACTTTTTCTTGCACATATTCATCAGAAAGAGGGGTGAAAGCGTTAACCGTTGTTGCACCGAAAGATGCGTCCTGTAAACTGACAAGAGCGTCGCTAAGATCATCTGAACTTTCCATATAAGGAGCACCCACATATCCATATCTTGCAAGAACACCGACTTTGATGCCGTAATCTTGACTGATTTTTTCATAGAACCCGGGAAGGTCTTTTTGTACATGCTCTCTGTAATAAAGAATTTTCTCAATAAGGCCTGCATTCTCCTGTCTTTCTTCACTGCCCTCAGGGCCAAAGACGAGATTAAGAGCAGTGTCCATATCTTCTTCGTACACACTTACCCAACTATTCGGATAAGTTGCATAGCCCGTAGCTAAGACAATCGCAGGAATAAATTCCTGATAAAGGTGTGTGTATAAATTCTCAAAACCGCCTAAAACAGTGTCGACAACACCGAGCTGCGTTAACAGATCCATCGTTCTGCCCACAAATTCCGAGGCAAGCTCAGACAAGGTATAACCTGCGCCAAAGCCTGTTTCGCCGCAGTATTCAAGCTGTTTTAAGTAAGTCTGCATGACTTTGGCGTCAAGCTTAATTTTGCCGCTGAAAGTGTCGCTTAAATATGCACAGCCGTTTGAAAGAACATCGGAATAGAAAACCTTTTTAACATGACCTAAGTGTCCGTATCTTTCAAGGTAAGCGTTCAGCAATCCACCGCCCATACATCTGCTGCTGAGGCAAACCTGAGAAGACTTCGTGGTTTTCATTACTTTTTGAATGTATGCGTGAAGTCTGTCTACGCTGTCGTAGGGAGAAAGTCTCCAGTCATAAACGAAAGAGTAGTCTTCAATATCATAGTAACCGTCAGCACCTGTGTCTTGATATGCCCTTACATTTTCTTGAAAATTATAGGCGCCCGGATCAGCAACAATGCCGTTTTTTGTGTTGCCGTCCCCGTCAAGGACAACATCTTCCCACAAGGGAGCAAGCTCCTCATAAAGAGCATCACCGTATGCTTCCCACTCATCGGCAAGCATACCGCCTGCGAGGAACGGAAGAAGAATGTTGATTGCCGTTTCGATGATTGTCTCTTTTGTTAAGGTGCTTTCCTCATCGTCAGCGCCGAAAACATCAAAACCGGTTTTCACCTCTTTGCCGTTTTCATCGAAAAGATGCCACCCGTTGCCTCTTATGTAAATCATAGGCAATTTTTCATAAGCCCCGTCATTTGCAGTTGCAATGATCGGTGTCATAAGTGAAAACACCATGACGAAAGCTAAAACGATAGATAATACTTTCTTCATTTTCTTTTTCTCCTTTTTAAATAATTGTTATATCAATTATACAATGTCAGAAAATCGTTGTCAATATTCATTTTTCCGGCCGCTTAAGCAATCTCATACCATTGGTTGCTCGTTGTTTCGGGCTGAAAACAGCAAAAAACAACAGTAATTTTGACAAAAATCTCAAAGGGGGGCAGTTGTGATAATTACCCTGTATTGTAATAATGCCTATGCTTTTTATAAAATAAAGACAAACGAACCGAAAATACAAAGCAGTACCGTCATAATCATTCCGCCGACAACATTTTTCTTGCATTCATAGCCTTTTTTCTTTGCCGCAATACCAAACACAATCGAAGAAACGGAAATCGGCGTTACCGTAAAGAATGTCCACATATTTTCTGTATACAAACCGTTTTCGCCCGAAACATACGTTGCCAAAAGTAACGCGAACCATATCGAACAGAAAGACAGAACGAACAAAACAGTTGATGCGATTCTCCATCTGTCCGGCATTTGCTGTTGCATGATTTTTGCAGGATTATGATACAGATAAGAGTAAAAAGCAGAGTTTTCTTTAAGGTCACTTTTTCTGACGATAAAAAGCTGTCCGGCAATTTGCAGCAGATAATGATTTTTCAGCTGTTGAACTTTCTCTATATCTTGATGCATAACATACTGGCTGCGTGTTTTCTTGCCTGAACGGAAGATTTCTATTTCTAAGTAATCATCAAATATTTTGTAATGATATGTTGTTTCGGTTATTTTTTCAAAACTGTTTTTCCATGCTTTTTTGTAAGCAATAATTCCTTTGATATAATAAATCGAGCCTGTTAATAATACGCCGAACGCAAAACCCGACAAGATATCCGGCGATTCACTTGAAATCAAGTAAAATACAAGAAAAACTGCCGCAAACACAAAGATGAGCGGTCCTTTATATATGAGGGTATTCTGGTAACTCCGTATTTCTTTCAGTTCCGCAGCGGAATACTGAAACGCATAGCTTTCCTTTGCTTCGTCGGTTAGCGAGTCAACGTCACCGTTCAGCAATTCATCGACCGAAACCGAAAAAATCTCAGCCAAACGGACAAGATTATCAATCGTCGGTACAGTTTGTCCCTTTTCCCACATACTGATTGTTTGTCGGCTGACAAACAACATTTTACCAAGTTCTTCTTGTGATATCTGAAGTCTCTTACGGTGAGCTTGTATATTTTCATGAAGGTTCACAATATCTCGCTCCTTTCTGCTAAAAGAATAGCATACATAGAGGAAAAAAGAAAGCATTTATTCCTTTCATCTGTCAAGTAACACTTGCAAGACCTGTTCAGATAAGAGAGAAGAAGCGGGAATCAATAAAAAATCCGGAACGCTTTCACGTTCGGAACTTCGACAAGAGACGGCGAAAAGATACCGCTCCTACTTCGAAACCCGGCAAATTTGCATTGTATATACAAAAAAGTACCTGCCGCAAGCAGATACTTTTCATGATGCGGTTTAATCCTCATAACAATTAAAATGCGTCCTTTCGATATCGAAAAACGAATTTTATGTTTGCGGAACACCTCATTGAAAGTAAAGATGATAATCGCCGTCAGCCTTTTTATCAATATCTTCCTTTGTCGTAAAAGAAATGCGGGTATATTCTTGGCGTTCTGGCACCGTACTCTCTGACCGTTTTGGCAACGGCTTTTTTTATGATTCGATTATGTTTTGATAAGAAAAACATATATGGCACAGCCTTCTTTGTAAAAAAACAATAAATAAATTTTGATCAGTATAAAATGAGATAGTTTGCCTGACGGCAAACTATGAAATAATTCACTTGCGTGAATTGTGAAATTTTCTGCTTCGCAGAAAGTGAAATAAAATTCGCCTTTCATATTTGCGAAGCAAATATTTCATAGCGTAAGCTATTTCATATCCGCAGGACATTTCACTCGCCGCAAGGCGAATTTCATTGAAAAAGCACTTGCCGAAGCAAGTGCTTTTTCATGGCGGAGAGTTAGGGATTCGAACCCTAGGTACTTGCGTACACAGCATTTCGAGTGCTGCACCTTCGACCACTCGGACAACTCTCCGTTTGACGGAAAAAGCGTATTGCTTAATCCACCGATAGATTTTAACAGATTCCATTCGCTTTGTCAACCGTTTAAGCATGAAAAGTCGGAAAAGTGCGGTTTCCTGCAGTGACTTTTTCGCCTGAGCTTATTGCGAAGAGCATAACGCAACGCTTTTTATTCACTCTTGCGGATTTTACGGCTTACCAAAATATAGATCAAAACCGCAATCAGAACGATTGCCGGATAATAGATGTAACCTGCCATAAATACCCGATCCTGCAAGGCACCAAGCTTGGCTCTCTTCGGTGGGTTAGAGACATAATAAACGTCAATATACGATCTGCCGTCTTCTTCCACGGTCACATCAAAGTTGGCGATATCCCCGTTTTTCCATTCAAAAGTGTATTCCTCTCCGTTGAACTCGACGCTGTGCGTGGTCCCGGGACTCATTTTTTCTTCCAAGTCCCACCTTGTTTCATCATCGGCATAGTCGGGAATGGGGGTTGGTGAGCTGATGGTTTCAAGAAAAGATTCCACGTCATCAAAGCTAACGCTGTCAAAAACTTCGGGAATGTCATAGTTGATAAAGGCCGTTTCCAAAGCCGCAGAACCGAGGATGACGGCCGCGGTGATGACAAGCGTCAGCACTCTGAGCCGGAACAGCTTTTTCTGTTTCTTTGTTCGCTGTTTGGAAGAAATAAGACCTTTTGATTTGAGGACAGCAAGAACGCACAGGAGTATGACAAGACAGACGGCGGCATAAACCGAGCCTTTGACAAACTGCTCGCCGGTCGAAAGATATCTTGTACACACAGGCAGGGTATAGCAAAATACAATTGCCGTAAGCCCTGCAATCAGAAAGGTAACCATATTCGCTTTTTGACTGTATGATTCCGAAAGCGCAAAATCGTCATTCTTAACGCAGGTGCCGAACTGAAAGCGGAACACACCGGTAAGAGCAAGGGAAACAATATAAAACACCGCCGCGAAAAGAAGTCCGGTATACTCGGTTTCCGATCCGAGCTTCATGCCGACAAGATAAGTGACAATGAGGCTGACGACAAAGCCCACGGCGTCAATTCCGGCGCAGATGATGCTTTTCATTTTCAGGCGGCTGAGTGCCTTTTCAAAAAGATATCGGATCTGCTTTTCACCTTTTTCGCTCAGGTCATTTTCATGATTTACGACGGAAGTCTCCGATTGATACGATGATTTTTCACCTCGTAACAACTCGTCGCAGGTGACCGAAAAAATTTCGGCAATCACAGGAATCAGCGAAATATCCGGGGCGCTTTCGTCCCTTTCCCAATGGCTGACGGTCTTGTCGGAAACGCCGAGCTTTTCTGCAAGCTCTTTTTGCGTCATTCCCTGACTCTTTCGTAAAACGGCGATGAATTTGCCGATTGTCTTTTGTTCCATAAAAGTCAACTCCTTAATTGCAGATGGGAATAGCCTTCAATTACGACTTGGCGAATCGTTGTTGTTCGGTTTTACGGCTATATTCTATCATTCATAGACAGAAAAAGCCACCCAACAGACGGAGAATGACTCTCAAAAGCTGAGAATTCACCGGCTTTCGGGTAGCTTAGTTCTAAATCGGAATGAAATGCCATTAAATTTCAATGTCTAATTCGACGGGGCAGTGGTCGGAGCCGAAAATCTCAGTGTGAATTTTCGCTTCCTTTATCTTTTCGGCGATGCGGCTTGAAACCACAAAATAGTCGATTCTCCAACCGACGTTCTTTTCTCTTGCTTTAAAACGGTAGCTCCACCACGAATAGGCGTCGGTCAGGTCGGGGTAAAGATAACGGAACGAATCGGTAAATCCGCTTTCAAGAAGGACGGAAAACTTTTCTCTTTCTTCGTCCGAAAAGCCGGGATTGCCGCGGTTGGTTTTCGGATTTTTCAGGTCAATTTCCTTGTGCGCAACATTCAGGTCGCCGCAGAAAATCACGGGCTTTGTCTTGTCGAGCGAAAGAAGATACTCTCTGAAGTCGTCTTCCCACTGCATACGGTAGTCGAGTCTTCTGAGTCCGTCCTGCGCATTCGGTGTGTAGCAGGTGATAAAATAATAGCTTTCGAACTCAAGGGTAATCAGCCGCCCCTCGGTGTCGTGCATCGGAATATCCATGCCGTTGAATACGGAAACAGGCTTTTCCTTTGTGAAAATCGCCGTGCCTGAGTACCCTTTTTTTTCGGCGTAGTTCCAGTACTGATAATATCCGTCAAGTGTAAGATCGATCTGACCTTCCTGAAGCTTGGTTTCCTGAAGACAGAAAATATCGGCGTCAAGTGCTTTGAAAGAATCGAGAAATCCCTTTTGGACACAGGCCCTTATGCCGTTGACATTCCATGAAATCATCTTTTTCATATTTGTTCTTCCTTATAGTTTTAATATTTATGAAACATCTTAACACAAATTGTAAACTTTTTCAATAACAAGTCGATTTGGTTGACAGAAAAAGAGGTTTTAATTATAATATAGACGATTATAATGTGATTCTATACCTATATAATTCTCAAATCGGATTTATGATATTATTGTGTGTTTGAAAAGAGGTAGTGTTTCTATGAAAAAACGAGTTTTGGCGCTCTTGCTTTGCGCCGTAATGCTGATTGCGGGACTTCCGGTAACGCCTCTGTCTCCGGCGGTTTCGTTGACTGCGTCGGCAGCTGACGGCATTGTTGTCGACAGCCTGAAAGAGCTTTATGACAGCATACCCGCAAAAGCGAAATGGGCTTCTCTCTACATTGATTATGAGACGCTTGAAAGCTGGTATGACATGGCTTCTCAGGTTTTGGATTCGCCGGAATCATACACGCAAAGCTATGTCAATAATGTCGAGCTTGCCTTAAGAAAAGCTTATGACAGCGTTGAATATCACACACAGAATATTGCAATCACCGACGCTTCCGTAAAGGTAAATGTCGGCTCGTCCTATATGCTGAAAGCTGCGCTTGAACCCGATAACGCCGCCGACAGTATTTCATGGTCATCGAGCGATACTACCGTTGTTTCGGTTACGCCCTCGGGCGAGGTCACCGCAAAGAAATACTCGAAAAATCCCGTTACTGTTACCGCAGCGTCGAACGGACATAAGGATACCTGCAAGGTATATGTCCTGAATCCTCTTAACGGCGTTACCCTTACCGCAGTGTCAGCCCTTTACGAAGGCCGCTCAAGCACCTTTAAGGCCAATGTTGTCGGTAAAGACAGCTCGGCTTCAACGACGGACGATTATACCCTGACATGGGACAGTTCGAATCCGTCTGTTGCCGACGTTTCGGACTCCGGTGTTGTAACCGCGAAAAAGAAAGGGACAACGGTTATCACTGTAACAGCAAAAAGTGTGAACGGTTCGTTCTCGGCGAAAAGTACCCTTCGTGTTGACGAAATTATAGAAATTTCTGCGTTAAAAGCTACGACCGTTACAACAAGCGGCAAGGTAATCATGAATATCGGAGAGTCTCTTGACTTTAAGGTCAGTATCAGTCCGACAAATGCAAGCATAAAAGAGCTGAAGTGGGGCTGCTCGGATACTTCCGTTCTGACGGTCACCGATAAGGGCTATTCCGGCTCAACGGCTATTGCCCGTATTACGGCACTGAAAGCCGGTACGGTTACGCTGAAATATGCCGCGAAGGACGGAAGCGGAAAATACGGCTATGTAAAGGTTACGGTTCAGCCGAGAGTTTCTTCAATTTCGATCGAAAAGAGCAAGGTAATTTCTCTTAGCAATAAATCGGAGTTAGTCAGTGTCACGATCCTTCCGAAAGATGCGGGCAATCAGGTTCTTTCGTGGTCGTCAAGCAACCCCGATATCTGCGACGTCGATTACAGCGGCCGCCTGATTCCGAAAAGCCTCGGCGTTTGCACCATTTACGTCAAAACAACGGACGGGAGCAATCTTTCCGGAGAATGTAAGGTCAGAGTGGCCTCTCTT
>JBJFHV010000283.1:0-2074 GCA_051894015.1 Acutalibacteraceae bacterium
GGCAATCGAATATTGCCATGCCTGCTCAGTCAAGGTGCATATTACGTTGAACACGCTTGTGGGCGATGAGGAGCTTGAATCGGCTTTGCAGGTGATAAGGCACGTTTGCTCGCTTGGCGCAGACGTGCTTATTTTGCAGGATCTCGGTTTGGCACAGCTTGCAAAGGCGGCCGCTCCCCGGATTTTGCGCCATGCATCGACGCAAATGTCGGTTCAGACTGTAAGTGGAATTGAGCTTCTGCGGTCGCTCGGATATTCGACGGTGGTGTTACCGAGAGAGCTCAGCCGGGACGAAATCATCCATATCAGGAATAATACCGATATGCGGCTTGAGATGTTTGTGCACGGTGCCTTGTGCATGTGTGTCTCGGGTCAGTGCTATCTGAGTGCCATGCTCGGCGGAAGAAGCGGAAACCGGGGGCTTTGCGCCCAGCCGTGCCGTCTTGCGTTCGCCGCCGAAAACGGAACGGGTCATGATCTGAGTCTGAAAGACTTATCTCTTGCCGAAAAGGCGCAGGAGCTGGAAAGGCTCGGTATCAACTCACTTAAAATTGAGGGGAGAATGAAACGACCCGAATATGTTGCCGCCGCCGTTACGGCTGTCAGGAATAATCTTGACGGGAAGGACGACGAAGAAATTCTGTCTTCTCTCAGAGCTGTTTTTTCCCGGTCAGGTTTTACCGACGGCTATTTTCAAAATCAGCTCGGACGGGAGATGTTCGGCACACGCACCAAACAGGACGTGACTTCTGCCAATGAAAAGGTGCTTTCTTCGCTTCGCCGGCTTTATGATAAGAAAGCGGCAAGAGTGCCGGTAAGCTTTCTTCTGACAGTTTTAAAAGATGAGCCGGTCACGCTGTGCGCTTCTTCGAACGGAAAATCGGTCTTTTCCGACAGCGGTTTTATCCCCGAAACGGCAAGCGGAAAGCCTCTTGATGAGGCTTCGCTGAAAGACCGTATCTCGAAATGCGGCGGTACGGTTTTTTATGCTGAAAAATGTGAAATTGAGCTTGACGAAGGGCTGTTTGTTCCCGCAAGTGTCATTAATTCGCTTCGCCGTGACGCCTTGGAAAAGCTGGAAAAGGCCCTGTCGACTGTAAAGTCGATTGACTTTACGGATCAAAATGCTATTATACCGGAGCATAAAACCTGCGGACGACTTTCGTTCAATGTGAGAATTGCTTCGGCTTCTCAGATTCCGGAAGATTTAGATAATGTGGAAAACTTATATATTCCTCTTGTCAATATGGAAAAAACTGTTGAAAAGTTGCAAAACACCGATGTAAATATCGGAATTGAGGTTCCGAGAGGCATTTTCGGCAAGGAAGATTTCGTGGAAAGACAGCTGAAAAAAGCGAAACAGCTCGGGATCAGAACGGCTTACTGCGGCACGCTGGACGCGGTTGCGATCGCCAAAAAGGCGGGTCTTGACATTCATACCGGCTTTTCGATGAACGTATATAACAGCCTGAGCGTCAATGTTCTTGAACAGTTAGATGTAAAGGAAATTACCTTGTCACCTGAATTGACACTGGCGCAGGCGGCAAAAATCGGTTTTGATACAAAACGGGGCATTATTGCATACGGCCGACTGCCGCTGATGCTTACGAGAAACTGTCCGGTCAAAAACGGCAAGAGCTGTGACGAATGCAGAAGGAAAAGCTATCTGACCGACCGAATGGGGATTCGCTTCCCGGTAGTGTGCAACATGGGTACGAGTGAGGTGCTCAACTCCCGCCCGATTTATCTGGCTGACAGATTAAAAGAAATTAAGAACATGGACTTTATTACCCTTTACTTCACCCGTGAAAGCGGGGAGGCGGTCGATCGGATTCTTGACGCTTACCGGAAAGGAAAGACCGCAAAGGGTGAATTTACGCGGGGGCTTTATTACCGCGGGGTAGAATAAAGGCAACCTCTAAAAACTCCAGGCGTTTGGCATAGTGCACAAATGATGTCGGATTTTAGGCAAAAATCCGTAGACATACTCTGTGTATTTCAAGGATTTTTAACGACAAAGACGGCATTAGTTGGGCATTATGACGAATGCCGGGATGTTTTTAGAGGTTGCCTA
>JBJFHV010000284.1:0-2073 GCA_051894015.1 Acutalibacteraceae bacterium
CGGCGAATGGAGACCGGATGAAACCGATAACGACGGTCTCTGGACCTCGATGTACGGTGCAGGCGAGCTGATGCGCTACGCGGTTTTACGCGACGACCCGACCGCAACAAAGGAAGAGATCGCCGCAGCAAGAAAGACCGCTTATCTTTCGACCGAAGCGGTGCTGCTTCTGACGTATATTTCGATGCGTACCGGCACGACCGAGGCGCTTGTTCACGCACAGAGAAACGGAAGTGTTGCCGACGCTTCCATCGGTAAGTGGTACGGAGGAGACGTGCTCAAAGAGGGAGGCGACTATTCGCAGTTTGTCCCCGAGAACAGTCCTGCTTCCGAATTTCAGAGTATGTTCGACCGTTATCTTAAGGTCGGCATGAGCTCGTATGTGATGAAAGACAAGAACCTTTCGCTTTACTCTAAGGACTCGTGGTTTGATCCGTCAACCGACAGCGAAACGGCACCCGCCACAAGAACAAGACTTCTTGAGGGCTTCTGGGCAAGAACGTATTCGTTCAAGGAGGAAAACAATCCCGTTGACGGTTACATTTACTGGAGCCACAACGGCGACGGCACGGCAACCGGCGTTTCGACAAAGCCCGAAACCGAAGCGGGCTATCTTCTCAACGGCGAAAATCTGAGAGGCGTTACCGTTGATGCTTCGGGAGAGATTCCGGCAAGACTCTGGAACGACCTGATCGGTGCCGGCTACAATGTGGAGGATATTGTTTACAAGGGCGATACAAGCTCCGACGAAATTATCGGTCATCTGTTTATTTATAAACTTGCTTACGACATCTTAGGACCCGAGGATCCTGAAATCAAATCACTGATCACACGCACCATGGATTCGTTCGCACAGCATATCGTAGACAACGGCTATTCGCTTTGCGACGGTACGGGACAACCGACAACCTGGAGCAAGTTTAACCGCACCTATCTTCACAACGGACAGGTCTTAGGCGGTGCTCCGCTTCAGACGGCGGTTATTCTGAGTGCTCTCAAGCTTGCCGCTTATGTAACGGGTGACAAAAAATGGGAAAATGAGTACAAGATGGCGGCGCTTGACCCGGCTTATGAATACGCCAAGGTCATGACGCAGGAATGGGAACGCTATCAGATGTCAATTCTTGAATACGCCAACAGCGTTTCGGGCGTGATCGGCTATCTGTTAAGACCGCTTGTGAACACGAAGCTGTTCAAACTTGTTTACCGTCTGATCCTCAATTATTCGGACGAAGAGATGGGTATGCTTGCTTACTATCTGCTGTTCCAGATGGAGGACGATGAAACCCTGCTTTCGTATTACAGAGAGGGCATTGACGATTGGTGGTATTCGATTTCTCACAGCGAAAACCCGCTTTGGTATTACATTTATCAGCTCGCCTACCCCGATAAGGAGGTTAAAGACATTTACGGCAACAGCCTTGTTGAAACGGCGGCGTGGTCGCTTTCCCGTCATCCGGTCAGCACTGTCCGCTATTTAGCGTCCAACGAAAACCGTGACGATATCGCAACGATTGATTTCTCAAAAGCAGGAATCAAAGGGACGGCCGTTTTAAGCTACGATCCGAACGTCAGAAAGCCGTGGTTTGCCGACAGCAGCAACGGTATTCTTCAGATCGTCGGCGTCGTTCTTACCGGTTCAAAGCTTCAGTGGAAGGTTGCCGCTCCGGACGAAAGAGAGCTTCATAAGTATAACGGCTCTTCCTACCGCCTCGGAACAGAATCTCAGGCCAATGAGATGGAAGGCTCGACGACCTATACCCTGCCGTACTGGATGGGCCGATATCACGGACTTCTCAAGTAAAAGTCAAAGAAAATACAATCGTGAAGTGTCCGAGTCGGCACTTCACGTTTTTTTCCCTAAAAGCGAAAAAATTATATATTATTAAGATGTCAGCAGACGGCTGTTTTTTCGTTGGTATTATGTTGACATTATGAAGAAAATTTGTATAATATTTTACAGATAAATAAAGGAGGAATTTTTATGAAAAAGCTTAAAAAGTTGACAGCTGTTTTGCTTGCTGTTGTAATGACCCTGGCGATGGCTTCCGTTTCATTTGCGGCTGTTGCCGA